>NZ_JBBGYS010000001.1:0-285743 GCF_037479595.1 Pseudomonas sp. MYb541
AACTGCGCGTCGGCGGCCAGTTCGCGCACGTCGTAGCCGCGATAGGTCAGGCCGGGGCCGGCCGGGCCGACGGTGGACAGTGCAGTCTGCCCCGCCACCTGGCCACGTAGGCCGGCGCCACTCAGTACTTTTGCTTCAGCCATTTCTCTTCTCCAGTCTTGTATTTATAAGGAGGCCTTGGTTAATCGCGGCCCTGTAGAAGCCGGCTTGCTGGCGATAGGCCCTTGAGGCTTGCGCCAGGTTCGAAGGCGCAATCGCCGGCAAGCCGGCTCCTACAGTTGTTCGTCAGGCATTTATTTCTTGGCGGCAAACAGCGCGTCGAGCTTCTGCTCGAAGGTGTGGTAGTCGATGCGATCGTAAAGCTCCATGCGGGTTTGCATGGTGTCGATCACGTTCTGTTGGGTGCCATCGCGACGGATCGCGGTATAGACGTTCTCGGCGGCCTTGTTCATGGCGCGGAAGGCCGAGAGCGGGTAGAGCACGATGGAAACATCGGCAGATTTCAACTGTTCGGTGGTGTACAGCGGCGTGGCGCCGAACTCGGTGATGTTGGCCAGGATCGGGGCCTTCACCTTTGACGCAAAGAGCTTGTACATCTCAAGTTCAGTGATGGCTTCCGGGAACACCATGTCGGCGCCGGCTTCAATGCAAGCGGCGGCGCGCTCCAGCGCAGACTCCAAACCCTCCACCGCCAGGGCATCGGTGCGGGCCATGATCACGAAGCTGTCATCGGTGCGCGCATCCACGGCAGCTTTGATGCGGTCGACCATTTCCTGCTGGGACACGATTTCCTTGTTCGGGCGGTGGCCGCAGCGCTTGGCGCCGACCTGGTCTTCGATATGGATCGCGGCCGCGCCGAACTTGATCATCGACTTGACCGTGCGCGCCACGTTGAACGCCGAGGAGCCGAAACCGGTGTCCACGTCCACCAGCAGCGGCAGGTCGCAGACGTCGGTGATGCGGCGCACGTCAGTCAGCACGTCATCCAGGCCAGTAATCCCCAGATCCGGCACGCCAAGAGAACCGGCAGCCACACCGCCACCCGACAGGTAGATCGCCTTGAAACCGGCGCGCTTGGCCAGCAGCGCGTGGTTGGCATTGATTGCACCGACCACCTGCAAAGGATGCTCGCTGGCGACCGCGTCACGGAAACGCTGGCCTGGAGTCGTCTTATTATTGGAACTCATCATTCACCTCGTGATTGGGCAGTGCCGTCCGGGAAGTGACGGGCAATGTTGCGTTTGGATGCGCCGATATGCCGGCGCATCAACAGTTCGGCCAGTTCACCGTCGCGATCGGCAATTGCGTCAAGGATGCGGTGGTGCTCGGCAAAGGCCTGGCGTGGACGATTGGGGGTGGCGGAGAACTGGATGCGGTACATGCGCACCAATTGGTACAGCTCGCCGCAGAGCATTTGGGTCAGGGTACGGTTACCGGCGCCTTGAATGATCCGGTAATGAAAATCGAAGTCGCCCTCCTGCTGGTAGTAACCAAGGCCGGCCTGGAAGGCTTCATCGCGCTCATGGGTATGCAGAACCTGGCGTAGCTCTTCGATTTCCGCATCGGTCATTCGCTCGGCGGCCAGGCGACAGGCCATGCCTTCGAGGGATTCGCGGATTTCATAGAGCTCGATCAGCTCGGCGTGGCTCAATGAAACCACCCGAGCGCCGACATGCGGCACGCGCACCAGCAGGCGCTGGCCTTCCAGCCGATGGATCGCCTCGCGCAGCGGGCCGCGGCTGATGCCATAGGTGCGCGCCAGTTCCGGCTCGGAGATCTTGCTGCCGGGAGCGATCTCACCCTTGACGATGGCGGCCTGGATACGCCGGAAGACGTTCTCGGACATGGTCTGGGAATCGTCTTGCGCCACCACTGGGGATTCCAGCTGATCCAGCATATTGTCGACACCTTTAAAAGCAATGCCGCAAAAACTAGCCAATCAGCCCTGGATAGTCAAAGAATAAATCCATATTGTCGACAATCGTCTAATAACCGCCGATGCACCCTTGCAGGGCATGGCCGCCTGCCAGCGCTGGCGCCAAAAAAGCATCATGTTAGAATGCCCGCCACTTTTGCCTGACATCGCGAGATGAAACGGCGCACGAGGGAGCTTGCGCAGTAATGCCAGTCGCCTTGAATTGAACATCGCACTGCACCGCCTCGGGATTTATGAGACTCAAGCCCTTCCTTCTATTGATTTGCCTCCTGGCTGCACCGGGCCTTGGCGTCGCCGCCGAGAAGACCGTGTACGGCCTCAACGAATACGCCCAGTTGGCCGGGATCGACCTGGAAGTCGCCGCCAAACTGGACACCGGCGCCAAGACCGCCTCCCTCAGTGCCCGCGATATCAAGCGCTTCAAGCGCAACGGCGAATCCTGGGTGCGTTTCTACCTGGCCATCGACACCGCCCATTCCCACCCCATCGAACGCCCCCTGGCCCGCGTCAGCAAGATCAAGCGCCGCGCCGGTGACTATGACCCCGATGAGGACAAGAACTACACCGCCCGTCCGGTGATTGCCCTGGATATCTGCATGGGCACCGCTTTACGCAGCATCGAAGTGAACTTGACTGACCGCAGCGCATTCCAATACCCGCTGCTGATCGGCTCCGAAGCGCTGAAACGCTTTGATGCGCTGGTCGACCCCAGTCTTAAATACGCAGCAGGCAAACCCGCCTGCGCCGCCGACGCTCATACCGCCGAGTAAACCGAATGCGCTCTCTGACCCTGCACCTGAAAATCCTCATCGCCATCCTGGTGGTGTTGGGTATTTCGGTCACCGCCTACCAGATCTTCGTGCTGGGGATCCCCGTCACCGAGGACGCCACCGACGACTTGTGGAACATCGACGCCAAGGTCGAGTTCGTCGCCAACCCGAAAGACCCTGTGAAGATCCAGATGTTCGTGCCGCCCCTGAGCCGCGACTTCGTCAGCCTCAACGAGAGCTTTATCTCGAACAACTACGGCGTGAGCGTCAACCGCACCGACGGCAACCGCAAGGTGACCTGGTCGGCACGCCGCGCCAAGGGCAACCAGACCCTGTATTACCGCCTGGTCCTCACCAAGCGTTACAGCGGTGAAAAGGTCAAGGTCAAGGGCCCGACCTTCCGCGACAGCATTGCCGTGGAAGGCCCGGAAAAAATCGCCGCCGAAGCCCTGCTGGCGCCGATCCGCCAGCACTCGGCCGACGTCGAGACCTTTATCAGCGAAGCCATCAAGCGCACCAACAACCTCAATGACGACAATGTGAAGCTGCTGCTGGCGGGCGACCCCTCCATCCCGCACAAGGCCAAGATCGTCGAGCTGCTGCTGTCCATCGCCCACGTACCGGTGGAAAAGGTCCACACCATCCGCCTGGTGGCCGACCAGCCGCAAACCCCGGAACTCTGGCTGCGCAGCTTCAATGGCAGTGACTGGCTGTACTTCAACCCGGAAACCGGCGAACAGGGCCTGCCCACCGACCGCCTGCTGTGGTGGACCGGTGATGAAAACCTGATCACCGTCGATGGCGGCAAGAAGGCCATGGTGACGTTCAGCCTGAACAACAGCGAAATGAACGCGATTCGCCTGGCCAAGCTGACGGACGAGAACACCGACGCCAACTTCCTCGAATATTCGCTGTACGGCCTGCCGCTGCAAACCCAGCAGACCTTCATGATCATGGTGATGATCCCGATTGGCGTGCTGGTGATTTTGATCCTGCGCAACTTGATCGGCCTGCAGACCCTGGGCACGTTCACGCCGGTGCTGATCGCCCTGGCGTTCCGCGAGACGCAACTGGGCTTCGGGATTGTGCTGTTTACGATTATCACGGCGCTGGGGCTGTCCCTCAGGTCGTACCTGGAACACCTGAAATTGCAGATGCTGCCGAGGTTGTCGGTGGTGCTGACGTTCGTGGTGGTGCTGATCGCGGCGATCAGCCTGTTCAGCCATAAACTGGGGTTGGAGCGCGGGTTGTCGGTGGCGCTGTTCCCGATGGTGATTTTGACCATGACCATCGAACGCCTGTCGATCACCTGGGAAGAGCGCGGCGCCAACCATGCGCTGAAAGTGGCGATTGGTACGCTGTTCGCCGCGTCCCTGGCGCACCTGATCATGAGCGTGCCGGAGCTGGTGTACTTCGTGTTTACCTTCCCGGCAATCCTGCTGATTCTGGTGGGCTTCATGCTGGCCATGGGTCGTTATCGCGGCTACCGCCTGACCGAGCTGGTGCGTTTCAAGGCCTTCCTGAAGGCTGACCAGTAATGTTCGGTTTCTGGAAGACCTGGAAAGCCCTGGAAGCGCGGGGAATCATGGGCATCAATCGGCGTAACGCCGACTACGTGCTCAAGTACAACAAGCGCAGCCTGTACCCGATCGTGGATGACAAGATCATCACCAAGGAGCGCGCACTGGCCGCCGGCATTCATGTGCCGGAGATGTACGGGGTGATTTCCACCGAGAAGGAGATCGACAAGCTCGACGATATCATCGGCGGGCGCAGCGACTTCGTGATCAAGCCGGCCCAGGGCGCCGGCGGTGACGGCATCCTGGTGGTGGCAGACCGCTTTGAAGGGCGCTATCGCACGGTGTCCGGCAAGATCATCAGCCATGAAGAGATTGAGCATCAGATTTCCAGCATCCTCACCGGCCTGTACTCGCTCGGTGGCCACCGCGACCGTGCGTTGATCGAATACCGCGTGGTGCCTGACCAGATCTTCAAGAGCATCAGCTATGAAGGCGTGCCGGACATCCGCATCATCGTGCTGATGGGCTACCCGGTGATGGCCATGCTGCGCTTGCCGACCCGTCAGTCGGGCGGCAAGGCCAACTTGCACCAAGGGGCGATTGGCGTGGGTGTCGACCTCGCGACCGGCCTGACCCTGCGGGGCACCTGGCTAAACAACATCATCACCAAACACCCCGACACCACCAACGCGGTGGATGGCGTGCAACTGCCCAACTGGGACGGTTTCATGAAGCTTGCGGCGGGCTGCTATGAGCTGTGCGGCTTGGGCTATATCGGCGTGGACATGGTGCTCGACCAGGAAAAAGGCCCGCTGATCCTGGAGCTGAATGCGCGGCCTGGGCTGAATATCCAGATCGCCAACGACTGTGGCCTGACCCTGCGCACCCATGCAGTGGAAGCCCGGCTAGAAGAGCTGAAAGCCGCCGGCGTGACGGAAACCCCGGAAGAACGCGTGAAGTTCGTGCAGGAAATGTTTGGGCATATTCCACCTGTGGAAGGCTGAAGATCGCATCGCCGGCAAGCCGGCGCCTACAGTGGAATGCGGTACAATTGCCGCCCCTTCTATGCCCATAGCTGATTCGCCTCGCATGTCGACCTGCTCTGTATACCCACTGCCTTACCAGGCCAACCCCGCTGCGTATTTTGCGGCGATTCGCAATGCGCCTGGCGCGGTGCTGCTGGACAGCGGCCGACCGGCAGCTGAGCGCGGGCGTTATGACCTGCTGAGCGCCTGGCCACAAGCGACATTGACGGTTTCACCTGACGAAAGCGGTGGTGATTTCCTGCAACGCTTGCGGGAAAACCTTACGCAGTTGGGCGAGGCGGATCTGCCCGCGGGCTATGAGCTACCGTTTGCGGGCGGGCTGATCGGCTACCTGAGCTATGACTTTGGTCGCCATCTTGAGCACATGCCGCACCTTGCCGCGGACGATTTGCACCTGCCGGACGCGCGCTTCGGGCTATATGCCTGGGCATTGATCAGCGATCATCAGGCGCAGACCAGCCAGCTTGTGTTTCATCCGGCACTGGCCGACAGCGAGCAACAACGCTTGATCACTCTGTTCGGCCAGCCGGTAGCCAGCAACGCGGCGACCTTCAAGCTTAAAGGCCCCATGGCTCCGGACCTCAGCGCCGAGGCCTATCGCCAGGCTATCGTGCGCATCCAGGACTACATCCAGGCCGGCGACTGCTACCAGGTCAACTTTGCCCAGCGCTTCCGAGCGTCGTGCGCGGGCGATCCCTGGGTTGCCTACTGCGCCCTGCGCGAAGCCTGCCCGACGCCGTTCTCCGGATTCCAGAGTCTGCCGGACGACGGCGCGGTGCTGAGCCTGTCGCCCGAGCGCTTTGTGCATATCAGCGAGCGCCGCGTCGAAACCCGGCCGATCAAAGGCACCCGCCCCCGCGGCCTGACGCCCGAAGACGACGCCGCCAACGCCGCCGAACTGCTGGCCAGCCCCAAGGATCGCGCCGAAAACCTGATGATCGTCGACCTGCTGCGCAACGATCTCGGCCGCACCTGCCGCACCGGCTCGGTGAGCGTGCCAGAGCTGTTCAGCCTGGAGAGCTACCCCAACGTGCACCACCTGGTGAGCAGCGTCATCGGCGAATTGGCCGATGGCAAAGACGCCCTCGACCTGATCGCCGGCAGCTTCCCAGGCGGCTCCATCACTGGCGCGCCGAAGATCCGCGCGATGCAGATCATCGACGAACTTGAGCCGACGCGACGCGGGTTGTACTGCGGGTCGCTGGTGTATCTGGATGTGCGGGGAGAGATGGACAGCTCCATCGCCATTCGCAGTTTGTTGGTCAAGGATGGGCAGGTGTGCTGCTGGGGTGGCGGCGGGATTGTGGCGGATTCGCAGTGGGAGGCGGAGTATCAGGAGTCGCTGACCAAGGTGCGGGTGCTGTTACAAACTTTGGAAAACCTGTAGCCCCCAGGCTCCTCCTGGATCTGCAACATAGGGCCAGGCAGGAAGAAAGATCCTGATACGGAACGACTGTGGACGCTGAGTGAACTGGAAGATAGCGTCCAGCTCCGACCGTCCACCCGCCGTTTGTGAGGGATCACATGAAGCGTCTGCTTACTCGTCAGAAATTATTTCCGAGATTGCATCTCGACCCAACCACACCTATCATCTCCCAAATTGGGAGGTGGCAGCGATGCGAATAATCGCTCTCTCTACCTTGCGAATATTCTGGGAAAGCCACTCAGCTTATTCCGACGCCAAAGCGCCTCTTGTCGAGCTGCATCGCCATATGCAAAAGGCGAATGACCCAACGCCGCAAGCGCTCAAAGCAGAGCTTAGAGCGGCAAGCATTCTTAAAAGTGGCAGGGTGGTCTTCAACGTGGCCGGCAACAAGTACCGAGTGATCATGGCGATCGACTATCAGCGACAGCTTGGGTTCATACGTTTCGTGGGGACTCATGCCCAGTACGATCAGATCATCGCGGAGACCGTGTGATGAACATCAAACCTATACATTCCCATGCGGATCTAACTGCTGCGCTTGCGCGCGTGGAGCAGATATGGGGAGCGCAGATCGGCTCACCTGAGGGTGACGAGCTGGAAATTCTTGCTGTCCTCATTGAGAAGTACGAGGCAGAGCATTTTCCGATGCCTCCCTCGGACCCTGTGGAAGCGATCAAATTTCGCATGGAGCAACTGGGCATGACCGCCCGCGACCTGGAGCCCTTTATCGGTAGCAGTGGGCGGGTGTCAGAAGTGTTGAACCATAAGCGCAAGCTGAGCTTGTCGATGATCAAGCGCCTGCATGAGGGCATGCGCATTCCTTATGAGCGCTTACTGGCTGGCATATGAGATTTGCGGCGTCTGTGGAGGCCCCATCGCGGGCAAGCCCGGCTCCCACAATTGATCGGGTTCACACCACCCAAAGGTGGGAGCTGGCTTGCCTGCGAAGAGGCCATCCGCCGCACTGAAAAACTTACAGGCTCAACGCCCGATTCGACGCCTTGATGAACTCTTTCTTCAAGTCCTCAAAGGTGTGCACCGCCGGGAACTGCGGGAACTCGCGAATCACATTCTCCGGCGCATGGAACAGAATCCCACGGTCGGCTTCGCCCAGCATGGTGGTGTCGTTGTAGGAATCACCGGCGGCGATCACGCGGTAGTAAAGGGTCTTGAAGGCCAATACCGACTGGCGCTTCGGGTCTTTCTGGCGCAGTTGGTAACTGACCACGCGATCGGTTTCGTCAGTGATCAGGCGGTGGCACAGCAAGGTCGGGAAACCCAGTTGACGCATCAGCGGCTGGGAGAATTCATAGAAGGTGTCGGACAGGATCACCACTTGGAAGCGCTCGCGCAGCCAGTTGACGAACTCGACAGCGCCGTCCAGCGGCTTGAGGGTAGCGATCACTGCCTGGATATCCGCGAGCTTGAGCCCGTGTTCATCGAGGATGCGCAGGCGCTGCTTCATCAGCACGTCGTAGTCGGGAATGTCCCGAGTGGTGGCCCGCAGGGATTCAATACCGGTTTTTTCGGCGAAGGCGATCCAGATTTCCGGCACCAGCACCCCTTCCAGGTCGAGACAGGCAATTTCCACAAGACACTCCCATTGTTGATGTTGTCGGTTGAGCGAGCAAAAGGACTGCCGAACTCTAGCGATTCAAGCTCGCCGCCGCAACGCAGAGCGGATTTTGATACCATCGCTCCCCTATAGAGCGCTCAGCGCCACTGACCTGTAGGAACCGTCCTGATGAACCAAGCCTTCGACGTCGCTGAACTCGCCGCGACTTACGCCAACAAATCTGCCCAGGACATTCTCAAACTGGCGTTCAGCCAGTTCGGTGATGACCTGTGGATTTCCTTCAGCGGCGCCGAGGACGTGGTGCTGGTGGACATGGCCTGGAAGCTGAACAAGAACGTCAAGGTGTTCAGCCTCGACACCGGCCGCCTGCACCCGGAGACCTACCGGTTTATCGAGCAGGTGCGCGAGTTCTATAAAATCGACATCGAACTGATCTCGCCGGACCAGAGCAAACTGGAACCCTTCGTCAAAGAAAAGGGCCTGTTCAGCTTCTACAAGGACGGCCATGGCGAATGCTGCGGCGTACGCAAGATCGAGCCGCTGCGCCGCAAACTCTCCGGCGTCAGTGCCTGGGCCACCGGCCAGCGCCGTGACCAGAGCCCGGGCACCCGCAGCCAGGTGGCGGCGCTGGAAATCGACACAGCCTTCTCCACCCCGGAACGCACCCTGTACAAGTTCAACCCGCTGGCGCAGATGACCAGTGAGGAAGTCTGGGGTTACATCCGTATGCTGGAGTTGCCGTACAACAGCCTGCATGAGCGCGGCTTTATCAGCATCGGCTGCGAACCCTGCACCCGCCCGGTGCTGCCGAACCAGCACGAACGCGAAGGCCGCTGGTGGTGGGAAGAAGCCACGCAGAAGGAATGCGGGCTGCATGCGGGGAATATCATCAGCAAGGCATGACCCTCGATCTGTACACAAGAATGTCACCATTAGTGCCATTCTTGTGTGCACTTATAAAATTACGCACCGAAAAGTTACATTCTTCCCCGCCTCAACACCCTCGCTGTTTTGCACACACTTCACCCAACAAAATAAATAGCTGTTCAAACGGTCAATTTATATCGCTTTGAATTCAGCTAGTTATTTCCTGCGCCTATAAAAACGAAATTACCCACAGTTTTCATAGATCAAAAACTGGCACGCAAGTGGCTTAAGGTGAAATGCGCTTTGTATACAATAAATACAAAACCTACATACACTTTGCCATCTGCGGCTTGACTGCGGATGCGCTGGAGCCTGCCGGAATGCGTACAAGCCTCTCGAATAACATCGCACTGGACCTGCCCTCCTCCCTGAAGCCCGAAGCCATCGAGCCAGGCCCGCTGGTGCTCAGCCCACGCCTGCACAACAAGGACTTGGCGCCCACCAAAGTCGAAGGCCGGCGCTGGGGGCGCTACAGCATCTTTGCGCTGTGGACCAATGACGTGCACAACATCGCCAACTATTCCTTCGCCATTGGCCTGTATGCCTTGGGCCTGGGCGGCTGGCAGACTCTGCTGTCCTTAGGGATTGGCGCGGCGCTGGTGTACTTCTTCATGAACCTGTCGGGATACATGGGGCAGAAGACCGGCGTGCCCTTTCCGGTGATCAGCCGTATCAGCTTCGGCATTCATGGCGCGCAGATTCCGGCGTTGATTCGCGCGGTGATTGCGATTGCCTGGTTCGGTATCCAGACCTACTTGGCTTCGGTAGTTTTCCGAGTGCTTTTAACGGCAATTCATCCGGGTTTTGCCGACTACGACCACAACTCGATCCTGGGCCTGTCGTCGCTCGGCTGGGCCTGTTTCGTGGCGATCTGGTTGGTGCAATTGGTGATCCTGGCCTACGGCATGGAGATGGTGCGGCGCTACGAAGGCTTCGCCGGGCCGGTGATTCTGCTGACGGTGGCATCGTTGGCTGGTTGGATGTATTTCCAAACCGCTGGGAATATCGCCTGGTCGATCCGCGAACCGCTGCGCGGCGGCGAGATGTGGCGCAATATATTTGCCGGTGGCGCGCTGTGGCTGGCGATCTACGGCACGCTGATCCTCAATTTCTGCGACTTCGCCCGCTCTTCGCCGTGCCGCAAAACCATCCAGGTTGGCAACTTCTGGGGCCTGCCGGTGAATATCCTGGTGTTTGCCGTGATCACCGTGCTGCTGTGTGGCGGGCAATTCCAGCTCAATGGCCGGGTGATCGAAAGCCCCACTGAAATCATCGCGGCGATTCCCAGCACCTTTTTCCTGGTGCTCGGTTGCCTGGCGTTCCTGATCGTCACCGTGGCAGTGAACATCATGGCCAACTTCGTCGCACCGGCCTTTGTGCTGAGCAACCTGGCGCCCAAGTACCTGAACTTCCGTCGCGCAGGGTTGATCAGCGCCACCGTGGCGGTGTTGATTCTGCCGTGGAACCTCTACAACAGCCCGTTGGTGATCGTCTATTTCCTTTCCGGCCTGGGCGCCCTGCTGGGGCCGCTGTATGGGGTGATCATGGTGGATTACTGGTTGATCCGTAAAAGCCGGGTGGACGTATTGCAGCTGTATAGCGAAGACCCGAATGGCGTTTATTACTACAGCCGTGGGGTCAATTTACGCGCAGTAGCGGCCTTTATTCCCGCAGCCGTGATTGCCATTCTCCTGGCGCTGCTGCCCGGTTTCGCCAGCGTCTCGCCCTTTTCGTGGATGTTTGGCGCCGGTATTGCAGGGGTGCTGTACCTGCTGATCGCCAAGCGTCAGCCGTTCTACGCCGATGTCAGCGGCGAAAGCATTGCAGTCGATAACGTCAGTCATTAATCAAGGACATTCCATGCGTATCCTCGTGGTCAACGTCAACACTACCGAATCCATCACTGAAACCATCGCCCAGCAGGCACGGGCGGTGGCTGCGCCCGGCACTGAGATTGTCGGGCTCACGCCCTACTTCGGCGCGGAGTCGGTGGAAGGCAACTTTGAAAGCTACCTGGCGGCCATCGCGGTGATGGACCGGGTGATGGCCTACGACCAGCCGTTCGACGCGGTGATCCAGGCCGGCTACGGCGAGCACGGCCGTGAAGGCTTGCAGGAACTGCTGAACGTGCCGGTGGTGGACATCACCGAAGCGGCCGCCAGCACGGCGATGTTCCTCGGTCACGCCTACTCGGTGGTGACCACCCTGGACCGCACCGTCCCACTGATCGAAGACCGCCTGAAACTGGCCGGCCTGTACCAACGCTGTGCCTCGGTGCGGGCCAGTGGGATGGCGGTGCTGGAGTTGGAAGAAAATCCGTTGGCGGCCATGGAAGCCATCGTGCGCCAGGCCGAACTGGCCATCAGCGAAGACAAGGCCGAGGTGATCTGCCTGGGCTGTGGTGGCATGGCCGGGCTGGATGAGCAGATTCGCCAGCGCACCGGTGTGCCGGTGGTGGACGGTGTGACCGCTGCGGTGACCATCGCCGAGTCGCTGGTGCGGTTGGGGTTGTCGACATCGAAGATCAGGACTTATGCGACGCCGAGGGCGAAGAAGGTGATTGGCTGGCCGGGCCAGTTCGGACGGTAGACCGAGGTGTGGCCATCGCGGGCAAGCCAGCTCCCACAGGGGAATGCATTCCAAGGTGGGAGCTGGCTTGCCTGCGATGGCCGCGATGCGGTGTGAGAGTGCAATCAAATGGCACTGAATCGCTGCCCCAACTGCTGCTCGGAAAACTGCTCGATGATGAAATCCACAAATGCGCGAGTCTTGCCGGGCAGCAGTTTGTGTTCGGCGTAGTAAATGGAGATGTTACCGTCGTCGACGTACCACTCGGGCAGCACCCGCACCACCGCGCCGCTGTCCAGGAACGGCACCGCCATGGGCATGCTCACCAAAGCGATGCCCAGGCCCTGGGCGCTGGCGCAGCAGGCGGCTTCGGAGTCGCTCATGGTCATGCCTGGTTTGAGCACCAGCGGGCGGTGTTCACGCTCGGTGCTGGTCAATTGCCAGGAGCGGATGCGGCCGGTTTGCGGTGAGCGGATGAGAATCCCGGTGCAACGCGCCAAGTCCTCTGGGGTTGATACCGAAGCGCGTTGCGCCAAGTAGCCCGGTGACGCCACCAACACGCGATGAGCCGGCGTCAACTTGCGCGCCACCACGCCCTGGGGCAGCTCGAAACCACCACCAATGGCGGCATCGAAGCCCTGCCCGATCAAGTCGACCTGGCGGTTATCGAAATGCCAGTCCGGGCTGATATCCGGAAACCGCTGCATGAACGTCCCCAGCAGCGGCACCACATACCGATTACCAAACACCGTACCCATGCTGACCTTGAGCGTGCCCACTGGCCGTCCTTCGGCACTGGCCAGGTTGGCCACGGCGTTCTGGATGGTGGTGAGGCTGCCACTGACTTCGTCGAGAAACAGTTTGCCAGCCTCGGTCAGCGTCAGGCGCCGAGTGCTGCGCTGGAACAAGCGCACACCCAGGCGCGCCTCCAGCTTGGCGACACTTTTGCCGACGGCTGCAGGGGTCAGGCTCAGGTGCCGCGCCGCTTCAGCAAAGCTGCCACCTTCGGCGCTGCGCACGAAGCATTCGATACTGCCAAAGCTTTCCATACCGACCCACTCTAAACTTTTGGTTTACACAGACTATAGCAATCACGGTCTACCGGGAGGGGCTGGCGAGGTCGATACTCGGTTCCAACAACAAGGCATCCCGCCTTGAACAGCTAGGAGATCGACATGACCACACAGAACCTCAGCGGCAAAGTCGCCTTGATTCAAGGCGGTTCTCGCGGCATCGGCGCCGCTATCGTCAAACGCCTCGCGGCGCAGGGTGCAGCAGTCGCTTTTACCTACGTCAGCTCAGCCGCCAAGGCTGAAGAATTGCAGAACAGCGTGATCAGCGAAGGCGGCAAAGCCCTGGCGATCCACGCCGACAGTGCCGATGCCGGCGCCATCCGCAACGCGGTCAACGCCACGGTCGAAGCCTTTGGCCGCCTGGACATTCTGGTGAACAACGCCGGTGTGCTGGCCATCGCGCCGCTGGAAGACTTCAAGCTGGAAGATTTTGACCAGACCTTGGCGATCAACGTACGCAGCGTGTTTATCGCCACCCAGGAAGCGGCCAAGCATATGGGTGAAGGGGGTCGGGTGATCAACATCGGCAGCACCAATGCCGAACGCATGCCGTTTGGCGGTGGTGGCCCATATGCGATGAGCAAGGCGGCGCTGGTGGGGTTGACCAAGGGTCTGGCGCGGGATTTGGGGCCACGGGGTATCACCATCAACAATGTGCAGCCTGGGCCGGTGGATACCGATATGAACCCGGCGAACAGTGATTTTGCCGAGAGTTTGATTGGGTTGATGGCGGTGGGTCGGTATGGGCATGTCGAAGAGATCGCTAGCTTTGTGGCTTACCTTGCGGGGCCGGAAGCGGGCTACATCACCGGTGCAAGCCTGACCATTGATGGTGGCTTCAGCGCCTAGGGCTTCCTGAACACCGCAAATCAAATGTGGGAGGGGCTTGCCCCCTCCCACATTTTTAACCGCGATCAGTCAAGGTCGAGGGGGCAGGCCGTAGGCTGCCAGATCGAAGTCCGCAAGCTTGCGGATGATCTGGTCGGCATGGTGGTATTTGCTGTCGGCCATGGCTTCATCCGGTACGGCGATAGCGGTCATGTGCGCAGCCTTGGCGGCGGTGACGCCAAACGGCGAATCCTCGAACACCAGGCAATCCTCGGGCGCAACGCTCAGGCGGCGGGCGGCGGTGAGGAAGATGTCCGGCGCAGGTTTAGCGGCGCCGACTTCCGGGTCGTCAGCAGTGACGATGGTGTCGAACAGGCCAAACCATTCGCGGTGCAAGGTGGTCTTGTGGCCAAACGAATTGCGCGACGAACTGGTGCCCACGGCAATCGGGATGTTATGTGCCTTCAAGTGCCGCACCAAGGCTTCAGCGCCGGGCATGCCCAAGGCTTTTGGGAAGCGCTCGCTCATCAGCGGTTCACGGATCGTCAGGAATTCGGCGGGCGTGATCGGAAGATCCAGCGCCTTCACCACGTAGTCAGCCAAATCCTGGGCGCCGCGCCCGATGATGTGCTGCTTGATGCCCCAATCGTAGGTGCGGCCGTAGCGTTCAGCGATGATCTGTGTGACTTCGGTGTAGATGCCTTCAGTGTCCAGCAACAACCCGTCCATATCGAAAATCACAGCCTTGATTGGGCCGACTCTACGCGGTGCGTTCATCAAAACAGATCCTTGGGGGGAAGGACTAAAAGGATTCAGCACAATAACGGTCACACTTGTCAGCAAGCAACCCTTTAGACTGTGAACCTCACCTTTCAAAGTACCCGCAATGCTTTACCGTCTAGCTGCCGACAGCCTCGTGCTATTTCACTTGAGCTTCATCCTCTTTGTCCTGTTCGGCGGGTTGCTTGCGCTGAAATGGCGCCCGGCGATCTGGCTGCACCTGCCCGCCGCGGCATGGGGCGTGGCGGTCGAAGTGTTTCACCTGCCCTGCCCACTGACCCGCTGGGAGAACCTGTTTCGTCACCTCGCCGGGCAGGACGGCTATGGCGGTGGATTTATCGAGCATTACATTCTCACGCTGATCTACCCCGCCGGCCTGACTCCGCAGATCCAGTTGGGCCTGGGCGCGTTGGTGCTGGTGATCAACATCGCAGTATACGGATGGTTGATCCGGCGTTATGTACAGGCTTGAGACAGCTTCATTGGTAAAGAATCAGACTCCCTCATCCCCTTCACAGACGCCCCCATGTCCGAAGCCTTCGAAGTCCCAAGCCCCCACGAAAAACACCTCGAACACACCACCGAACACGCCCACGGCCGCGGCGACAATTTCGCCAGCCGCATCGCCGTGATGACCGCCCTCATGGCCACCCTCGGCGCCATGCTCAGCTACCAGGCCGGCTCGACCGAAAGCGAAGCGGCGATGGACAAGAACAACGCCGCCATCTTCAAGACCGAAGCGGCCAACCAATGGAACTACTACCAGGCCAAGTCCAGCCGGCAAAACCTCGCGGAACTGGCCACTCACATTCCCGGTGTGGACGCGGTGCATTACAAGGAAGAAATCGAGCGCTACAAGAACCAGAAGGAAGACGTGCGCAAACAGGCCGAGAAGCTTGAAGCCACGTCAAAGGAATGGGATGAAAAATCGGAACAGGCGCTGCACCAGCATCATCGCTGGGCCCAGGCAATGACCGCGATTCAGATCGCGATTTCGTTGGCAGCGATTACCTTGCTGACGCGGCGGGAATGGTTGAAGCGGATGTCGTATGCAGCAGGCGGTATGGCAGTAGTATTGGGTAGCCTGGCCTGGCTGCATTTCTAGCAAATTCCCTTGGGTGCCCTGTCCTATCGCTATATCGTAAATAGCATAACGCTGCTCAGGGCTTGGGTGTACGTGCAGGCCTGAAGCGTTGAGCTTGCTGCCTAAAGGCTGTCATACCCCTGAAACAACAAAACCCCTGGTTTCTCTCGAAACCAGGGGTTTTGTTTACATCGAATTTGGCGGTGAAGGAGAGATTCGAACTCTCGATACAATTTCTTGTATACACACTTTCCAGGCGTGCTCCTTAAGCCACTCGGACACTTCACCGTATCTCGTCAAACCAGTTCAGTCTGTCGAGGCGCGCTAATGTAGTCGAAAGCCTTTCTGATGGCAAAGGTTTTTTTCAGAATATTCATGCGGTTAGCCCGTTATGCCGTTTAACGCCCGGCAAGGGGTGGTGATTGTGCCATTCTCAGGCATCGGCGGTGTGCGTCTGGGACGGTGATTGCGCCCTGCGTCTGGCATTCCCACGCCCGGTGCAGGGGAAAACCCTGACTGGCCAGTCAGTCACAGCGCTTTACCGGGGCGGGCGTGGTGGGTAACGTCTGCTGCATACTTCTATAACAAGTCCTACAAGGAACCGCGTCATGAGTGAGTTGATTGCCTACCACCTCGAAGACGGTATCGCGACCCTGACCTTGAGCAACGGCAAGGTAAATGCCATTTCTCCGGCGGTGGTCAGTGCCTTTAATGAAGCGCTGGATCAGGCCGAGAAGGACCGGGCGGTGGTGGTGATCACCGGCACGCCGGGGATTCTGTCGGGTGGTTATGATTTGAAGGTGATGACCGCCGGTCCTAAAGAGGCGATCGGCCTGGTAACGTCCGGTTCGACCTTGGCGCGTCGTCTGTTGTCGCACCCGTTCCCGGTGATTGTGGCGTGCCCTGGGCATGCGGTGGCCAAGGGTGCGTTCCTGCTGTTGTCGGCGGATTATCGGATTGGCGTGGAAGGCCCGTTCAGCATTGGCCTGAACGAGGTGGCAATCGGTATGACCATGCACCACGCCGGTATCGAGCTGGCGCGGGATCGTTTGCGGAAGTCGGCCTTCCATCGTTCGGTGATCAATGCCGAGATGTTTGACCCGCAGGGCGCGTTACAAGCCGGTTTCCTCGATAAGGTGGTGGCACCAGAGGAATTGCATGCGGCTGCGCTGGAGGCGGCACGTCAGTTGAAGAAGCTGAACATGAATGCGCACAAGCACACCAAGTTGAAGGTGCGTAAAGAGCTTCTGGAGGCCTTGGACGATGCAATCATCCTGGACCAAGGGCATATCCTTAACTAAGTCCTACCCCTGATATGTCAGAGCCCGACCTTGAGTCGGGCTTTTTCTTACAAATAAATCCGAATCATCTTTAGCCGCTCTAGCCTGCCCGTGTCGATAGATGTTGAAACATGCTCTTAAACATCGGCTATCTCCTACCTCTACAGGGGTAATTGCCGAATACAGTGCACATCCGTACACTGCGCCACCTTTTGTCCGGATAGGCCGTGTCGATGCTTTTTCTGCTGCGTATGTTGTTGATGGGCCTGCACTTTATGCTCGCCGGTGTACTGGGCGTGCTGGTCGGTCTGTGTCGACCGTTCAATCCGGACAACAGTCGCCTGTGTGCTCGTCTCTATGCGCTACCGGCCATGTGGATTCTGCGCCTGAACGTGAAAGCCGATGTGGACTCGCTGCGCAACAAGCCTGGCACCTGCGTGATCATCGCCAACCACCAGTCCAATTATGACCTGTTTGTGTTCGGCAACGTGGTGCCCTACCGCACCGTGTGCATCGCCAAGAAAAGCCTGAAGTGGGTGCCGCTGTTCGGTCAGTTGTTCTGGCTGGCGGGCAACGTGCTGATCGACCGAGGCAATGCGCACAAAGCTCGCCGCGCGATGCTCACCACGACTCACACTTTGCAGCATGAAGACACGTCGATCTGGGTGTTCCCGGAAGGCACGCGCAATCTGGGCAAGGGCTTGCTGCCGTTCAAGAAAGGCGCGTTCCATATGGCGATTGCGGCCGGTGTGCCGATCGTGCAGGTGTGTGTCAGCAATTACGTGACACATATGCAGCTCAATCGCTGGAACAGTGGGGATGTGCTCATACGGTCATTGCCGCCGATTCCTACCATTGGGATGACTGCGGATGACATACCGGCGTTGATGCAGGCGTGTCATGTGCAGATGGATGAATGCATCGCGCAGATGGACCGCGAGTTGCGGGCTGTCTGAACATTCTGGGGGCGCTTCGCACCCAGCGCGAGCAAGCTCGCTCACCACAAAAAAGCTTGCCGCTACGACGGAACGCCATTCAGGCTAAGCTGCCCAACACCTGTCCTCCCAATAAGAAGCGATCAGCACCATGGGTAGAGTTGTTGCGGCCGCCGTCTATAGCGCCGGTAAGAAAGTCACGGATATCACCCTCGATGAAGGCGCGGCCTGGGCCGCCAAACCCGATCACTTTGTATGGATCGGCCTGGAAGAACCCGATGCCCAGGAACTGGCCAACCTGCAACGCCAGTTCAACCTGCATGAACTGGCCATCGAAGACGCCCTGGAAAAACACAGCCGCCCCAAGCTGGAAACCTTCGGCGATGCGCTGTTTATCGTCACCTATTCACCAGTGCGCGAGAACGGCAAGCTGGAGTTTATCGAGACGCATATCTTTGCCGGCAACGGCTACATCATTACCGCCCGCAACGGTCACTCGGCGTCCTACGGTTTTGTGCGCCAGCGCTGTGAGGCGCGTCCACTGTTACTGGAGCATGGGGAAGATTTCGTACTCTATGCGCTGCTGGATTTCGTCACCGAGAACTACCAGCCGGTGAGCGAAGCGATCCATGCCGAGATCGATGAGCTGGAGCGCAATGTGCTGTGCAGTTCGTTGAGCGAGCGTGATATCCAGAAAATCCACGGCCTGCGCCGCGACGTGCTGCGGCTCAAGCGCTACGTGGCGCCGATGGTGGAGATCAGCCAGGAGCTGCAGAAACTCAGCTTTCCGTTTATCGACAAGAACATGCGCCCGTATTTCCGTGATGTGCAGATCCACGTGACGCGGCAGATGGAAGACCTGACCACCCTGCGCGATATCGCCAGCCAGACCATCGAGATCGGTGTGCTGCTGGAGGCGTCACGCCAGAGTGTGGTGCAGCGCAAGTTCGCCGCATGGGCGGCGATCCTGGCGTTCCCCACCGCAGTGGCAGGGATTTACGGGATGAACTTCCAGAACATGCCCGAGCTGCAATGGCACTACGGCTATTTTGCGGTACTCGGGTTTATTGCGGTGGGTTGCACCAGCCTGTGGGCCAGTTTCAAGCGTTCGGGCTGGCTTTAAACCTGGGCCTCTGGCTTGTGCGCAACGAAACGCATCATCCATTCCGCCACGGTTGCGCCGTGGTGGTCGCGCTCCAGGCTGGCCACGCCGTTTGTGTAGACCTTTTCGCCCAACGTCGTCTGAAGAATCTCCAGCAACTCGCGAGAATAGTCGTGAACAAATTCTGGGTGCCCCTGGAAGCACAGGACCTGGTCACCGATGTGGTACGCCGCAAACGGGCAAAATGCGCTGGAGGCAATGACCTTGGCATTGTCCGGCAGCGTGGTCACCTGGTCCTGGTGGCTGATCAGTAGCGTCAGTTCTTCCACTTCCGGGCTCATCCACGGCGTCTTGGCATCCAGCTTATAGTCGTGGATGCCCATACCCCAGCCTTGGCCGGCGCGTTCGGTCTTGCCGCCGAGCAACAGTGCCAGCAGTTGGTGACCGAAGCAGATGCCGAGCAGCTTGTCGCCGCGCTCATAACGTTCGAGCAGGTAGGTCTTGAGGGTCTGGATCCAAGGGTCCGTTCCAAAGGAATCGGCCTTGCTGCCGGTCACTAGGTAGGCATCGAACACTTCATCGTCCGACGGGTATTCGCCGTTCACCACGTTGTACACGACAAACTCGGCGGGAATGGGCTGCTTGGCGAACAGGCGCTTGAACATCTGCCCGTACCCTTGGTATTGATCGATCAAGCCTGGACGCAGGATATCGGTTTCCAGGATACAGACGCGTAGCGACATAAAAAATACCTGACACGGTGATGGGAATATTGCACACCCCAGAGCCTGCCTTGAAATACCCCTTCAAGGCAAGCCCCTCCTGCTTCACCGGAACACGTCACCTTGCGCCGCTTTCTCCAGCAACAACGCCGGTGGCGTGAAGCGTTCGCCATATTGCTCAGCCAAGTAGCGAGCGCGGGCAATGAAGTCGTTCAGCCCATATTGGTTGATGAACTGCAGCGCGCCGCCGCTCCAGGCCGCAAAGCCAATGCCGAAAATCGACCCCACGTTCGCGTCCGCCGTAGACATCAACACACCCTCCTCCACGCAACGCACGGTCTCGATGGCCTGGATAAACAGCAGGCGGTCGCGCACATCCTGTGGCGAGATACGTTGGTCGGGCCGTTCAAAGCGGCTTTTCAGCTCTGGCCAAAGGTATTTCTGTCCACCGTTGGGATATTCATAAAAACCGCCCCCCGCCGCCTTGCCCACGCGTTTGTATTCGTTGACCAACAGATCGATCACCGCCGTTGCCGGATGCGTCGGCACAGCCTTGCCTTCTGCCTGCAGATCCTTAGCCGTTTGCTGCCTTATATGGCTCATCAGGCTGAGGGAAACTTCATCCGACACCGCCAGCGGCCCCACCGGCATGCCGGCTTTGCGCGCTTCGGTCTCGATCATCGGCGCGGCCACTCCTTCGCCGAGCATGGCGATGCCTTCGTTGGTGAAAGTGCCAAACACTCGCGAAGTGAAGAAGCCACGGCTGTCGTTGACCACGATCGGGGTTTTCTTGATTTGCAGCACGAAATCGAAACCACGGGCCAGGGTTTCGTCGCTGGTGTGGGAACCCTTGATGATTTCCACCAGGGACATCTTGTCCACCGGGCTGAAAAAATGCAGGCCGATGAACTTGGCTTGATCCGGCACCGCCGTGGCCAGGCCGCTGATGGGCAAGGTGGAGGTGTTGGAGGCGATCACGGCGTCGGCGCCGACCACGTGTTGCGCGGCGGCTGAGACCTTGGCCTTGAGTTCGCGGTCTTCGAACACCGCTTCGATGATCAGGTCGCAACCGGCCAGGTCGTCATCACTGGCCGTAGGAAGAATCCGCGCCAACGTGGTTTCCCGCTGTTCGGCGGTCAGTTGCCCACGGCTGACTTTCTTGTCCAGCAACGCCGCCGAATGCGCCTTGCCTTTCTCGGCGGCCGCAAGATTGATGTCCTTGAGCACCACCTCAATTCCCGCGCTGGCGCTGACGTAAGCGATGCCTGCGCCCATCATCCCGGCACCGAGCACGCCGACTTTGCGTGTAACGTTGGGCGCAAAACCTTGCGGCCGAGAACTGCCTGCGTTGATCTCATTGAGCTGGAACCAGAACGTGCCGATCATGTTCTTCGCCACTTGCCCCGTCACCAGCTCGGTGAAATAGCGCGTTTCGATCAGGTGTGCGGTGTCGAAATCCACTTGGGCGCCTTCGACGGCGGCGCAGAGGATTTTCTCCGGAGCGGGGAAACAGCCCTGGGTTTTACTGCGCAAAATCGAAGGCGCAATCGCCAGCATCTGCGCAACTTTCGGGCTCGATGGTGTACCACCGGGAATCTGGTAAGCCTTGTTGTCCCACGGTTGCTTGGCATTCGGATTGGCCAGGATCCAGGCGCGGGACTTGGCCAGCAGTTCATCGCGATCCGCCGCCAGCTCATGCACCAGCCCGGCTTGCAGCGCCTGTTGCGGCCGGACCTTCTTGCCTTCGAGCAGATACGGCAAGGCCTTTTCCAACCCGAGCATGCGCACCATGCGCACCACCCCACCGCCGCCCGGCAGCAGGCCCAGAGTGACTTCCGGCAAGCCAAGCTGCACCGATTTGTCGTCCAGCGCCACGCGGTAATGGCATGCCAGGCAAATCTCCCAGCCGCCCCCCAAAGCCGCGCCATTGATGGCGGCCACTACCGGTTTGCCGAGGGTTTCCAGCCGGCGTAGTTGCGCTTTCAGTACTAGCACGCCGTCGTAGAAATCCTTGGCGTGGGCCTTGTCGACCGCGATCAGTTCATTGAGGTCGCCGCCGGCAAAAAATGTCTTTTTGGCCGAGGTAATCACCACCCCGGCAAAGCTGTCTTTTTCCGCCTCCAGCCGCTCCACCGTGGCCGCCATGGCCTCGCGGTACGCGCCGTTCATGGTGTTGGCGCTCTGGCCGGGCATATCGAGGGTCAGCACCACGACGCCGTCCTGGCCTTTTTCGTAACGAATAGCTTGGGTCATGACAAATTCCTTGGGCTCAGAGGCGTTCGATAATGGTGGCGATGCCCATGCCACCGCCGACACACAAGGTGGCCAGGCCGTAGCGCTGCTGGCGCACTTCCAGTTCGTCGAGCAAGGTGCCGAGGATGGCGCAACCGGTGGCACCCAGCGGGTGGCCCATGGCGATGGAGCCGCCATTCACGTTGACCCGCGCCGCGTCGATGCGCATGTCCTTGATGAACTTGAGTACCACCGAAGCAAAGGCTTCGTTGACCTCGAACAGGTCGATGTCTTCGACGCGCAACCCGGCCTTGGCCAGGGCCTTGCGCGTAGCGGGCGCGGGGCCGGTGAGCATGATGGTCGGGTCGGTACTGGTGACCGCCGTGGCGACGATACGCGCACGGGGTTGCAGGCCCAGTTCGCGGCCCTTGGCCTCGGAGCCGATCAACATCAACGCGGCGCCATCGACGATGCCGGAGCTGTTGCCCGGCGTGTGCACATGGTGGATGCGCTCCACATGGCTGTAGACCCGCAACGCGGTGGCGTCGAAGCCCATCTGCCCCATCATTTCAAAGCTGGGCTTGAGCTTGCCCAGACCTTCCAGGGTCGAATCGCCCCGGATGAATTCGTCATGGTCCAGCAGCACAATACCGTTCTGGTCCTGCACCGCGATCAACGATTTATTGAAGGAACCTTCCGCACGCGCCCTGGCCGCTTTCTGTTGGGAATGTAGGGCGAAAGTGTCGACGTCTTCACGGGTAAAACCTTCCAGGGTCGCAATCAGGTCCGCGCCGATGCCCTGAGGAGTGAAGTGGCTGTGCATATTGGTCTGCGGATCGAGCACCCAGGCGCCGCCATCACTGCCCATGGGCACACGGGACATGGACTCGACGCCACCGACCACCACCAGGTCTTCGAAGCCGGAGCGCACTTTCATTGCGCCCAGGTTGACGGCTTCCAGGCCCGACGCGCAAAAGCGGTTGATCTGCACACCGGCGACGCTGATGTCCCAGTCCGCAGCCAGGGCGGCAGTCTTGGCGATGTCGGCGCCCTGATCGCCGATCGGGGTCACGCAGCCGAGCACGATGTCGTCCACCTGGTGGGTGTCGAGGTCACTGCGCCGGGCCAGCGCAGTGAGCAGGCCGGCCACCAGGTTCACCGGCTTGACGCTGTGCAAGGCACCGTCGGCCTTGCCTTTGCCACGGGGCGTGCGTATCGCATCAAAGATCAAAGCTTGGGTCATGACGTCCTCGAACCGCTGTGCATGTGTGCCTCTACCTTAGGCCCGATTGACACGGTTTCAATGACGGATGCGCTCATTGCTTTTGACCCCCTCGCTCGGACGAACGGTAGTGTCCTAAGCTAATTGCCGGGTTAATCGTTTTAGCTGTCTAGCCAAGGCATTGGCGCCAAGATGGCGATATGCCTCATGCCTTTTTAAGCTGAATTGCTTATTAGTTGATATGAAATGAGTCTAAGCCAAGAAGAACGAGGGCTCTAAGGTTGAATCAGTAGGAAGTCGCTGCCGGGTTTTGCTGGAGCGGCTGTAAGAAAAGCGACACGTCATCTCGCCATACTGAAATAAAACCGGCACGCATTTGACGCTCAGGAATAACAACAAAAGGCAGTCAGCCATGTTCAAACATTCGAAAGTACGTCAGGCGGGACTCATTCTGTTCGCCACCACACTGATTCTGATCTTGCCCAATTTGACCAAGGTCATTGGGTGATCCCTCAACGCCCACATTCCGTGCCTTCACAGCACCGGGTTTGCAGCTTTTGGCAGCACCTGCCGGGACATTGCGCATAGCGGTCCTGCAGGGGCTGCCTTTTTGCGCGCCGATTTCCGGTATCGTGAGCGTCATTGCCACTTTACACCGGGCCTCCCTCTTGAAACCGATCTTCGCCCTCCTCGCCTTGCTGATCGCGCTTCCCGTTTCGGCAGCAAAATTGACCATCGAACTCGACCACACCCGCAAGACGTGGCAGACCGCTGACCTGCTCAAGCATCCACAGGCGCAAACGGTTCAGATCGTCGATGACGTTTCCTACAAGCGCACCATGAATTATCGCGCAGTGCCCTTGGCCGCACTCCTAACGGGACTGAAACCTGAAAGCCATCTGCAAGCCGTTGCGTTGGATGGTTTCGCCGCCGAACTCACGGCTGCGCCGCTGCTGGAGACCCACGGTGCACGCGCCTGGCTGGCGGTGGAAGATCCTGCCCAGCCATGGCCTGCACTGGCGGAAGGCAAACCGAGTGCCGGGCCGTTCTACCTGGTGTGGACTGACCCGCAAGCCGGGCGCATCAGCCCTGAGCAGTGGCCGTTCCAGATCTCCGGGATCAAACAGTTGAAGACGGTCGCGGAGCGCTTTCCGGCTTTGTTGCCCGATCCAAAACTGGCAGCCAATGACCCGATCAACCAGGGCTTTGTGCTGTTCCAGAAAAACTGCCTGGCTTGCCATCGCCTAAATGGCGCCGGCGATGCGCAGGTGGGGCCGGATTTGAACATTCCGTATAACCCCACTGAGTATTTTGGCGGTGATTTCCTCAAGCGCTATATTCGCGACCCGCAGAGCTTGCGGCATTGGCCGCAGGCGAAGATGCCGGCGTTTGCTGCCAGTGTGTTGCCGGACGGTGAGCTGGATTTGTTGGTGGGCTACTTGAAGCATATGGCGGGGCGTAAACAGCAACCTTAAACATCGGGAGGGGGGAACCCTTGTGGTGAGCGGGCTTGCCCCGCGTTGGGCTGCGCAGCGGCCCCTAAACCCGGCACCCAGGAAATACCTGACACACCGCATTCTGCTTGACTGGGGCCGCTTCGCAGCCCAGCGCGGGGCAAGCCCGCTCACTACAACAACCCCAGTTATTGCTGTTGGACTGAGATCATCGGTGTCGGCGCCACAAACACCTTGGCATGCATCTGCTCATGCCCGCCGCCACGGCGCATGCCGCGTACTGGGCAGGCGTCGAGGTAGTCCAATCCCACCGCCAACTTCAAATGCCGCTCCGGCCGCGCCAGTTGGTTGGTCACGTCAAAGCTGTACCAGGCGTCCTCCAGCCAGGCCTCGGCCCAGGCGTGGCTGGCCAGGTGCGTGCTGTCCTCCGAGTACAAATACCCCGACACATACCGCGCAGGAATCCCCAGGCTGCGTGCACACGCCAGGAACGCATGCGTGTGGTCCTGGCAAACGCCTGCGCGGCCAGCGAAGGCCTGGGCGGCGCAGGTGTCGACTTCGGTGGCGCCAGGCGTGTAGACCATCGCCTGGTTGAGTGCGTGCATCAAGTCGATCAACGCGGTGCGATCACGACGTTGATGGCACTGCTGATCGGCAAAGCTGCGCAAGGCTTCATCGGGTTCGGTCAGGCGGGTGCAACGCAGAAACGGGAATGCGGATTGGTGCTCATGTTCGGCCTCGCGCAACTCGTCGATATCCACCTGACCACGGGCGCCGATGATGATGGCATCGTGGGGTTCGTCCAGAGTCAACACATGCAGGATGTTGCCGAATGGGTCCACCTGCGCCCGCACCGGGCGCGGCAGGTCGAGCTGCCAGCTAAGTACGCGCTGGCGTTCGCTGTCGTGGGGCGTCAGGCGCAGGTACTGGATGCTGGCGCGCACTTGGTCTTCGTAGTGGTAGGTAGTTTCGTGGCTGATGGAGAGTCTCATGCCGCCTCCAGGTAGGAAAAGTAGATGGCGTCGCCCAACTGGCGGACCAAGGGGATAAAGTCGGTCAGCCAGGCGTGCAGGCCTTCCTCGAGGATTTCATCGATGGCGGTGAAGCGCAGGCGCGCGTCCATCTCGGCGGCCAGGCGCTGGGCCGGCCGACCATTGAGGCCGGGTAGGCTGGCGAGGATCTGGTCGATCTCTTCGCTGCAGGCACGCAGCGAGCGCGGCACATCGGCGCGCAGCAGCAACAATTCCGCCACTTGCCGGGCACCGGGGGCATCGCGGTAGATCTCGGTGTAGGCCTCGAACGACGACAACGCACGCAACAAGGCGCTCCATTGATAGTAGGCGTGGGCCGTGCCATCGGTGACGGCTTCGGCGCGGTCGCCCGCCATCTCATAGCGGGCGTCCAGCAGGCGCAGCGTGTTGTCGGCACGCTCGATAAAAGTGCCCAGGCGAATGAAGCGAAACGCATCGTTACGCATGATGGTGCCGTAGGTTGCGCCGCGAAACAGATGGGAACGCTCTTTTACCCACTCGCAGAAACGGCTCATACCATAGCGGCTCAAGCCCTGCTGGGCGATGTCGCGAATATCCAGCCAGGTCGCGTTGATGTTTTCCCACATGTCGGCGGTAATTCGCCCACGCACCGCATGGGCGCTGGCCCGCGCCGCGCCCAGACAGCTGTAGATGCTGGCCGGGTTGGCCGCATCCAGCGCGAAGAAGTGCAACAGGCGTTCAGCGTGCAACTCGCCATGACGTTCGTGGTAATCCTCCAGGGTGCCAGTGATCAACAGCGGCATGGCCAATTCGTGCAGCCCATCACCGCGCCCGTCCTGGGGCATCAGCGACAGCGAATAGCTGACATCGAGCATGCGTGCGAGGTTTTCCGCACGTTCCAGGTAGCGCGACATCCAGTACAAATCCGAGGCAGTTCGACTCAACATGGCATCAGTCCTCGACCACCCAGGTGTCTTTGGTGCCGCCGCCCTGGGACGAGTTGACCACCAGCGAGCCTTCGCGCAACGCCACGCGGGTCAAGCCGCCGGGGACCACACGGGTTTCCTTGCCGGACAACACGAACGGTCGCAGGTCGATATGACGCGGCGCGATGCCGTTTTCGACAAAGGTCGGGCATGTGGATAAACACAAGGTCGGCTGGGCGATATAGGCATGGGGCTTGGCTTTGATGCGCGCGCGGAAGGCTTCGATTTCCGCGGCGGTAGACGCCGGACCGACCAGCATGCCGTAGCCGCCGGAGCCCTGGGTTTCCTTCACCACCAGGTCGGGCAGGTTGGCCAGCACGTGGGACAATTCGTCGGGCTTACGGCACTGGAAGGTCGGAACATTCTTCAGGATAGGTTCTTCATCCAAGTAAAAACGGATCATCTCGGTGACGAACGGGTACACCGACTTGTCATCCGCCACCCCGGTGCCGATGGCATTGGCCAGCACCACATTGCCGGAGCGATAGGCTGCAAGCAGGCCGGGCACGCCGAGCATGGAGTCCGGGTTGAAGGCCAACGGATCGAGGAACGCGTCATCCAGGCGACGGTAGATCACATCCACGGCCTTGGGCCCGTCGGTGGTGCGCATGAAGACGCGGTCATCACGCACGAACAGATCGGCGCCTTCCACCAGTTCCACGCCCATTTCTCGGGCGAGAAAGGCATGTTCGAAGAACGCGCTGTTGAAGCGCCCCGGCGTCAGCACGACCACGCTGGGGTTATCCAGGGGGCTTGAGCTTTTCAGGGTATCGAGCAGCAAATTGGGGTAGTGGTCGATAGGCGCGATGCGCTGGGCAGCGAACAGTTCGGGGAACAGGCGCATCATCATCTTGCGGTCTTCGAGCATGTAGCTGACGCCGCTCGGTGTACGCAGGTTGTCCTCCAGCACGTAGTAAGTGCCATCACCGTCGCGTACGAGGTCGACGCCGGAGATGTGGGAATACAAGTCGCGGTGCAAGTCCAGGCCCTGCATCGCCAACTGGTATTGCTCGTTCGCCAGCACCTGTTCGGCGGGGATGATTCCGGCCTTGATGATGCGCTGTTCGTGATACAGGTCAGCGAGAAACATGTTCAGCGCCTTGACCCGTTGGATACAACCGCGCTCGACAATCCGCCATTCGCTGGCGGGGATGCTGCGCGGGATGGTGTCGAAGGGAATCAACCGTTCGGTGCCTTGCTCGTCCCCGTAAAGCGTGAAGGTGATCCCGGCACGGTGAAACAGCAAATCGGCTTCGCGCCGGCGTTGGGCCAGCAGATCATCTGGGGTATCGGCCAACCAGCGGGCGAACTCGCGGTAATGAGGCCGGACCTGGCCTGCCCCATCGTACATTTCATCGTAATAAGTGCGGATCATGCCGAACTCCTTGTCACCCGGGCGCTAGAACCATCGCAAGGCCCGTGCCAGCGGCATAAACACTTAAAAATCAGTGTGTTGAATTACAACCAGAATCCAGCCGCACCGTCCTGGTGCGCAGAATGCCCGGTGCACCGCCCGACGCTTCATCGCAATGCGGGCTTTGACTATCAACAGCATAGTCAGAGTTGATTTCACTGCCCGGCCCAAGCTACGGATAATCGCCCCATCTGCTGAACTGCCTTCAGCGAACCGCTCTTCCCTTTAAGCCACCCTCTTGGGTGGTTTTTTTTTGGTGCGTAAAAATAGCGCGCAAGTTCCGAGAATTTTCCCACGGCACAAACAAAATCGGCCGACCCAAAGGTCAGCCGATACGCTGCGTTTCTCATACTTCAAGCTGCTACATGGGTAACCCACGCACCTCCTGCTTCACGCCCCATCCCTCGATGATCCCGCCCAGCGGCTCGACCACCGCCCCGAAGTCTTGCTCAAAGTCTCCAATGCCATCGTAGGTGGCGGACATGATTTTGCTCAGCTCCAGGTACCAGGCGCCATCGTCGCGCGCACTGACCTGGGCATTCAGGGATTCCCCACGAAACTCACCCGCCGCCCTGCGCGCACGTTCCTCATCCGGGAAAATGGCGTAGAACTCGATGGGGTGGAAACGCGAGAAGTCGAAGCCGCCCTCTTTCATGCGGCGCAGAACGTTGGTGCTGATGTCTTCTTGATAGGCTGTGCTCATGAAAAGTGCTCCTCGAATTGATGGATAGACTTTCCGTGCTTCCCGAAGCCCACGCCCTACTGGCGTGGGGACTAAGGCAACAACATCACCGCTGGAAAACAAGCATGTAGCTGACAAGACCAGAACTAGCGATTCATTCGCTGATCTCACTTGCAGAGTAGCGCGAAGCTATCACCTCCACCAGAGGTGCTTTAATGGTGTACAGGGAATGTTCAGGCGGCGGGAGAGATGTCGAGGATCTGGATACTGTTCTGGTCTTTGAGGATCTTGACCGTCGGTTCGGGCTTGCGGCCCTCGAGGTCATTGAGGTCGAGCTCGGCGGCGACGGGCACCAGCTTGTTGCGAATCATGTGTGCCGCATCTTCGAGGCTGGGCTTCTGGTCGCAGGTGAACTGCTCGACGGACTGCACGCCGTGATCATCAACGAAGGTAATCTGCCACTTTTGCATCGGTGCCTCCTCGATAAAACCCATGTGTGGGCTTACCTCTATCTGGACCTTGGGGGCTCGGAAAACGTTCCACCCAAGGTAGGAGACACCTGATCAGTTGCGCTTACTTTTCAGCGTGTTCTTTCAAGGCTTTCAAGGTGTTAAACGGCGCGTCCACCACGAACTTGTTGGCCAACCACGAGGGCACGCTGCCGCCTGGCTCGGTGTGCACCTGGTAGGTGACTTCGGTCTGGTTGTCGCCTTTAGGCACCAGTTTCCAGAAGCCGTCGACCTGGGCGACACGTACGTAGCCTTTTTCTTCCGGCTTGTAGGTCGGCACGCCTTCCAGCTTACGGGTCAGCGTGCCGTCGGCCGCCTTGGTGGTGGTGATATGCAGGTAGGAATCACGATCCGTCACGGGGAACGGGGCTTTGAATTGGGTGTAGGTCCAACTCTCGTCGCCTTTCTTGTCGACCAGCTTCTGGGATTTGCACTCGTGGATCCAGGCACAGGCACCGGCTACGTCTTCCTGGAGGGCGACGATTTTTGCCAACGGCGCCTTGATCACGGTCACACCGCGATACGCCTTGTATTTGGAGCCGGCAATCTCGCTCAGGGACACTTTGATACCGTCTTCGTCCTTGGCGACTTGCCAATCTTCAGCCTGGGCAGTGGCAGCAAACAACACCGTAAAACCGCACAACACAGCCATTCGTTTCAGCGAACCCATTGTTGTATTCCTTATTGTTGAAGTTCCGATAGTAAAGCCCATCAAGCCGCCGTCATCTGCTCCCACCAGCCGATCAAACGGATTGCATCGGCCTGGTCGGTGCCGCAGACCTCGAGATCCGCCTTGAAATCACTGCACACCGCCGGTCGCTCCGGCTGACCGAAAATCTGACATAACAGTTCGACCGATAGGTGCACACAGCGAACGCCTGCCGGTTTGCCCTGTGGCATTCCGGGTAAAGGCGAACTGATGGAGGGGGCGATGCAGCACGCGCCACAGCCTTCACGGCAATTCATGACCAGCAGGTCCTCGACGACTCAATGTGGATGGCCGGGCTAGAGTACGCCCTAAAACAGCCGTTTTAAAATGGTCTAACAGGGGTTTTTCGCAGAAAACAAAAGTGACTGACCAGTCTCCGACACATGGTCGGCGGTCCACGTCACCTTTGTGGGAAAAGTTTACTGCTTGAACTCGAAATCCAACGCTGCACCTTCCACATCACGCCGTTCTTCGTTGCGCAATTGCAGCTTCATCTCATTGCTGAGCAGGCGGCCGTTGATCTGGAAGGCACTGTTGTCGGTGGGCTTCTCGCCAAACATCGGTGGCAGCAGGGGCACACTCTTGGGCTTGGGCATGGTACCGATGGGCTGCAAGTGCCTGACCATGTCCGACGGCAACGACAGGTCCAACTGTGCCGGTGGCAATTGTGTCTGCGTCACTTCGCGCGACGCCTTGGACTTACTGGCCGCACGTTTTTTGGCGGCAGCAGTGGGTTTCTTCACCGCTGGCGCTTTTTTTACGGAGGCCGGTTTTTTTGCGGGGGTATTCTGCTCGGTACCGGCGACGGGCTTGGTTTCACTCACAGGTGCCGCCGCCAGCGCTGTGCCGACGTTGCACAGGCTTAACAGGCCAATCACCAAAACCGCACGAAAAATCGAAGTCATATTGCCTACAGCTTTAACGGCAGAGGGCCATATGCTCGCTTGTTGTGCGCGGCATGACAAGCGCGGTGATTAGCTTGCTATAGGATTTGTCCCCTATCTGAGCGTCACAGTCCGGCGGCGGTTTCCTGGCAGAGCTGGCTCGCCAGCATCCCCAACGTCATCAGCGCCCGCTCTGCCTCGCGGTTCCACGGCGTGCCGCAGTTGAGGCGAATACAGTGGTTGAACTGCTCGGTGTTACTGAAGATCAGCCCCGGCGCGATGCTGATGCCCTGTTGCAGTGCACGTACGTGCAGTTCCTGGGTATTGACCCGTCCGGGCAAACTGACCCACAGGATGAAGCCGCCGGTCGGACGCGTCATCTGGGTGCCTTCCGGGAAATATTGCTGCACGGCCAGTTGGAAGGCGCTGAGGTTCTTGCGGTACTCCTGGCGGATGTAACGCAGGTGCCGGTCGTAACCGCCGTTTTCCAGGTACGCAGCGACGCCCATCTGCGTGACGCTGCACGCGGAGTGGGTGCTGAACATCTGCAAGCGCTGAATCTCCTGCTGGTACTTGCCGGCAATCATCCAACCGATGCGCACGCCGGGAGACAGCGTCTTGGAAAAGCTGGAGCAATAGATCACCCGATCCAGACGATCATAGGCCTTCAGGGCCTTGGTGCGGCCCAGTTCGAACATCAGCTCGCCGTAGATATCGTCCTCGACAATCTGGATATCGAAGTCCGACGCCAGGCGCAGCAACTGTTTCTGCCGTTCTTCGGGCATGGTACCGCCCAGCGGGTTACTCAAGCGCGTGGTCAGCACCAGCGCCTTGATCGACCATTGGTTGGCCGCCAGTTGCAGGGCTTCCAGGCTCATGCCGGTGGACGGGTCGCTGGGGATCTCAATGACTTTGAGGCCCAACAGGTCGGCCAATTGCAGCAAGCCGTAATAGGTCGGTGATTCAGCGGCAATCAGGTCGCCAGGCCGCGTCAGTACGCGCAGCGACATTTGCAAGGCATCGACGCAACCGTGGGTGATCACCACTTCGGAAGGGTCCACCACCACGCCTGCATCACGCATGCGGATCGCCACCTGGCGGCGCAGCGGTTCGAAACCGGGGCTGAACATGTAGCTGAATGCCCGTGGGCTCTGGAAGCGCGTGACCTTGGCCAACTGCTGGTGCAGCGCGCGTACCGGCAGGTAATCCACGCTCGGCACAGCGGCGCCCAGCGGGAACACTCCTTCGCGGCGCGACTCGCCCAATACCTGCTGGATGATACTGCTGCGGGTGACCAGGCCCGGGCGTTCGACCCGGGCGATGTCCGGCGTCGGCGCGGTGAGTGCTGGCGTCTGGTGCACGTAATAGCCGGACTGCGGCCGCGCCCGAATCAGCCCCTGGTCTTCCAGGTTGGCGTAAGCCTGCAACACCGTGGCGTGGCTCACGTTCAACTGCGAGCTCATCTTGCGCACCGAAGGCACGCGCTCGCCCGGTTGATAGACACCGCGCCGGATATCCTCAGCCAGTTGCTGGGCGATACGTTGGTAAAGCAACAGATTGGTCATGACGCAGCACTCGATTTCACGGGTATTTTATTTTTGTGTGAAACATACCGGCACAGTTTAGAAGTGTACGGGGACAGTTGCCACAATAGTCGAGCGCGCGTTGTAGTGACAGCAAAAACTGTGAGGGTGTACACCCAACAAATGTGGGAGGGGGCTTGCCCCCGATAGCGATGGTTCAATCAACCTCTTCGGTGACTGACGCTCCGCCATCGGGGGCAAGCCCCCTCCCACAGTTAAATCGATGCAAGCCTTTATCGGGCTGCGCCGAGTTGGCCTTTTTCGTCGGAGAACACAATTTCCACACGACGGTTCTGCGCCCTGCCCCGCTCGGAAGCATTGGCCTCCACCGGGTACTGGTCGCCATAACCCTCGACCTGGATGCGTTTTTCGTCGATCCCCAGGTCAACCAGCACATCCGCCACCGACTGTGCGCGGTCACGCGACAGTTTGAGGTTTTCGCGCTCGCCGCCGGTATTGTCGGCATACCCCTCGATGCGCACCACGCGCTTGGGGTTGAGTTGCAGGAACTGTACGATTTTCAGCACCGTGCGGTTGGCCGAGTTTTTCAGCTCTGCTTCACCGGTATCGAACAGCACATCGCCCAGGGTCATCACCAGGCCACGATCGGTCTGGGTAGTGGCCAGGCTGGCGATCTGTTCTTCAAGCCATTTGCCCTGCTGCTGCACGCTGATCAGCTTGTTTTCACGCAGGGCCAACTGCAGGCGCTGGCGCTCCAGTTCGAGCTTTACACCCCGCTCTTGGTTGAGCGCCTGTTCGGTATGTTCGCGGGCGATGGCGCTGTAGCGCTGGCTCAGGTAGGCGTAATGCACTACATCGGCACCGCTGCCCCAGTAGCTGGACAAGCGATCGGCGCGCGCCAGGGATTCACCGGCGCGGATCACGTCCTTGGGCGCAAAACGCAGCACGTTGGCGTCTTCCTTGACTTGCTGGAAGTCGTTACCTGCCTGCTGCAAGGCCTGCTCGCTGTCGGGATGGCTGGCGCAACCGCCCAACACGGTGGTGCCCAACAGTACCGCACAGCTCAAACCGCGGATCATCGGGTTCATTGGGCTTCTCCCAACTGCAACTGCTTGCGCAGACGGGTGATGCGGGCGTTGAGCACGTTCAACTGTTCCTGGCTCTTGCGGGTCAGCACTTGGGCTTCTGCCAGGCGTGCATCCAGTTCGGCTTGCTCGAAACGCATACGTGCGTTTTTGTAGGATTGGTCGGCCATGCTCGACTTGGCCCGGGCGAACTTGGCTTCAGCCAGTTTCAATTCAGGCGATTCATCCGCGTTGGCCCCCACGGCACTGGCTTGCTCCAAGGCTTGCTGGGTGAGGCGCATTTGTTCATTCGGCGCAGGATCGACTGCACATCCCGCCAGAGCGACAACGGCGAGGGCCGCGAAAAGAGGTCGAAGAGTCACTGAAAATCCCTACTTTGTTGGGGTGCCGACGGGTTGCTGCAATTGCGCTTTCCAGCGCTCCAGATTGCTCTGCAACGCAGCTTGCGCCACACCGGACGCGGGCAATTCTGTCATCTTTTTGGCCAGCTGTCCGCGCAGCCACGGATCATTGCAGGCCGAGTTGTGGGAAATCGCCAGGTACAGGCCCGGCTGGTCGATGGGAATATCGCGGGCAACCAAGTCGTTGCTCATGCCCAAGGTCTGCGCCATGGCCATACCGGAATAACGCCCGGCGAGCACGTAGTCCACTTCACCCAGCAGCAGTTTCTGGAACGCCGGCGTCAGCGACGGCAGGCGTTGCAGGCTCAGTTGCTCACCGGCGAAGGTTTCGAAGGCCGCGCTCAAACGCGCACGTTCCGACACTGCGCCTTTGTGCCCGTGCAGGTCGGCGGCCGTGGCATAGGCCAGCGTCGAGTCCTTGCGCGTCCACACCAGGTAGTCGAGCTGCACCAGCGCCGGGTGGATGTAGTCGAGGGTTTCCAGCTCACCCAGGTTCAGCGGCGCGTCGGCGAGGATATCCATGCGCCCGCTGCGCACTTCCTCCAGGGCCAGGGAGCGTTTGCCACCGTAGAGCAGGTCGACTTTCAAGCCGAGGTCCTTGCCCACTTGTTGCAACACATCGGCGGTGGCGCCGATCAGGTGCGTGGGGTCTTGTGGGTCGCGCCAGAGCAACGGCGGTGCGTCCGGGCTGCCGGTGATCACCAGGCGATCGCATTTGCCGGCGGCCAGCGACAGCGTCGGCAGCAATGTGAGGCCCAGCAGTACCGCCCAAGGGCGCAATTCCATGGCGTGTGTCTCCAAGTCAAAAAAAAGCCCGGTCACAAGGACCGGGCTCTTTATAAGTGAAGCGACTGGATTAGACCAGCTTCTCCAACTCAGGGACGGCTTCGAACAAGTCCGCCACCAGGCCGTAATCGGCGACCTGGAAGATCGGCGCTTCTTCGTCCTTGTTGATCGCAACGATCACTTTGGAGTCTTTCATACCGGCCAAGTGCTGGATCGCGCCGGAGATACCGACGGCGATGTACAGCTGTGGCGCAACGATCTTGCCGGTCTGACCGACCTGCATGTCGTTGGGTACGAAACCTGCGTCAACGGCTGCGCGGGAAGCGCCGACCGCAGCGCCCAGCTTGTCGGCCAGGGCGTACAGGTGCTTGAAGTTGTCACCGTTCTGCATGCCACGGCCGCCGGAAACGACGATCTTGGCAGCGGTCAGCTCAGGACGATCCGACTTGGCCAGCTCTTCGCCTACGAAGCTGGAAGTGCCAGCGTCGTGGGCAGCCGCAACGGCTTCAACGGCAGCCGAACCACCTTCGGCGGCAACCGGGTCGAAACCAGTAGCACGCACGGTGATGACTTTGACCGAAGCGTTGGACTGTACGGTAGCGATGGCGTTACCGGCGTAGATCGGGCGCTTGAAGGTGTCGGCGCTTTCAACCGAGATGATCTCGGAGATCTGGTCAACGTCCAACTGTGCGGCAACGCGTGGCAGGATGTTTTTACCGTTGGAGGTAGCAGCAGCCAGGATGTGGCTGTAGCCAGCGCCCAACTCAGCTACCAGCGGAGCAACGTTTTCTGGCAACTGATGCGCGTAGGCGGCGTTGTCAGCGTTCAGGACTTTGCTCACGCCCGCGATTTTCGCAGCGGCTTCAGCCACGGCGCCAGCGCCTTGGCCAGCGACCAGCACGTGAATGTCGCCACCGATTTTAGCGGCGGCAGCCACGGTGTTCAGGGTGGCCGGGGCCAGCACCTTGTTATCGTGTTCGGCGATTACGAGGATAGTCATGATCAGATCACCTTCGCTTCGTTTTTCAGTTTCTCGACCAGTTCGGCCACCGACTTGACCTTGATGCCCGCGCTGCGTGCAGCCGGTGCTTCAACCTTGACGGTCTTGTTGGTGGAGGCGGTGGAAACGCCCAAAGCTTCAGGAGTAACCGACTCAAGCGGCTTCTTCTTGGCTTTCATGATGTTTGGCAGGGACGCGTAGCGCGGCTCGTTCAAACGCAGGTCGGTGGTGACGATGGCCGGCAGCTTCAGGGAAACGGTCTGCGCGCCGCCGTCGATTTCACGGGTTACAGCTACGCTGTCGCCGCTCACTTCGACTTTGGAAGCGAAGGTGCCCTGGCCGTAACCGGTCAGTGCAGCCAGCATCTGGCCGGTCTGGTTGTTGTCGCTGTCGATGGCCTGTTTGCCGAGGATCACCAGCTGAGGCTGTTCCTTGTCGACAACGGCTTTGAGCAGCTTGGCCACGGCCAGGGAGGTTAGCTCTTCAGCGGACTCGACCAGGATGGCGCGGTCGGCACCCAGTGCCAGGGCGGTACGCAGCTGCTCTTGAGCAGTGGTAGGGCCGATGGAAACCACGACGATTTCAGTCGCCACGCCTTTCTCTTTCAGGCGGACGGCTTCTTCCACAGCGATTTCGCAGAAAGGGTTCATCGACATCTTGACGTTAGCAAGGTCGACGCCGGAATTGTCCGCCTTGACGCGAACTTTCACGTTGTAATCGACAACGCGTTTGACAGCTACAAGAACCTTCATGGATTCCTCGTTACTCTCCGGTGAAAAGAAAGTCGCCTAGGCGAACCTGGCGGTTGATGCTCATCGGCACACAAGGGCACCTCCAAAAACGCAGGCGGCGACCTTGCTCACGGGAAATGATGACCGTTCGTCAGTGGTGACTGAGAGGTCATTCTTTATCGCAGCGTGTAAACTGCGCGCCATTGTCTGGACGCGCGCCACCTGTCTCGCTTTTGGACGTGCTCTTGAAACCTGCAGTCTGCCTACGGTTAGCGCAAAACCGACCGTATATTGACCGGAACACCTATTCTGGTCAATACGGCAAAATAGCCAGTCATAAGCCGCACCACTTTGATTTACCTAGCCTGCGGGCAATTCAAACAAACGTTTGTATTGGACGCTAGCAGTGGTGTAGATATAATGCGCCACCTAGAGAGAAAGGTGGGTCTTGCCGTTGCCGCAAGACAACACCGAACCTCCACCCATTAGAAAAAAAAGCCTGTTGAGCCTTGAGTAGGAGATAGCCTGTGGAACGCGAATACATGGAATTCGACGTGGTCATCGTCGGCGCTGGCCCGGCGGGACTGTCTGCCGCCTGCCGACTGAAGCAGAAGGCCGCCGAAGCCGGTAAGGAAATCAGCGTCTGCGTGGTCGAGAAAGGCTCCGAAGTCGGCGCGCATATCCTCTCCGGTGCCGTGTTCGAACCACGCGCCCTGAACGAACTGTTCCCGGACTGGAAAGAACTCGGCGCCCCGCTCAACACTCCGGTGGTGCGCGATGACATCTATGTACTGCGCAGCCCCGAAGCCTCCACCAAGGTGCCTGACTTCTTTGTGCCCAAGACCATGCACAACGAAGGCAACTACATCATCTCCCTGGGCAACCTGTGCCGCTGGCTTGCGCAGCAGGCCGAGAACCTGGGCGTGGAAGTCTACCCAGGCTTCGCCGCACAGGAAGCGCTGTTCGACGAAAACGGCGTAGTGCGCGGGATCATCACCGGCGACCTCGGCGTCGACCGTGAAGGCAACCCGAAAGAAGGCGTCTACACCCCCGGCATGGAACTGCGCGGCAAGTACACGCTGTTCGCCGAAGGTTGCCGTGGCCACATCGGCAAGCAGCTGATCCAGCGTTTCAACCTGGACAGCGACGCCGACGCCCAGCATTACGGCATCGGCCTGAAGGAAATCTGGGAAATCGACCCAGCCAAGCACCAACCTGGCCTGGTGGTGCACACCGCTGGTTGGCCGCTGGACATCATGAGCGCCGAAAACACCGGTGGCTCGTTCCTCTATCACCTGGAAAACAACCAGGTGGTGGTCGGTTTGATCGTCGACCTTTCCTACAGCAACACCTTCCTGTCGCCGTTCGATGAGTTCCAGCGCCTCAAGCACCACCCGGTGCTGGCCCAATACCTGGAAGGCGGCAAGCGCATCAGCTACGGCGCACGCGCCATCTGCAAAGGCGGCCTGAACTCGCTACCGAAGATGGTCTTCAAGGGCGGCGCGCTGATCGGTTGCGACCTCGGCACCCTGAACTTCGCCAAGATCAAGGGCAGCCATACCGCGATGAAGTCCGGCATGCTCGCCGCCGACGCCGTGGCCGACCGCCTGTTCGCCGAATCCGAGGGCGGTGATGAACTGACCGCTTACGTCGACAGCTTCAAGTCGAGCTGGCTCTACGAAGAACTGTTCGCCAGCCGCAACTTCGGCCCGGCGATGCACAAGTTCGGCCCGATCATCGGCGCCGGCTTCAACTGGTTCGACCAGAACATCCTCGGCGGCAAGATGCCGTTCACCCTGCACGACACCAAGCCGGACTACGCCTGCCTCAAGCTGGCCAAGGACAGCAAGAAAATCGACTATCCGAAACCCGACGGCAAGCTGAGCTTCGACAAGCTGAGCTCGGTGTTCATCTCCGGTACCAACCACGAAGAAGAGCAACCGTGCCACTTGAAGCTCAAAGACCCGAGCATCCCGATCGGCACCAACCTGCCGCTCTACGATGAACCGGCGCAGCGCTACTGCCCGGCCGGCGTGTATGAAGTGATCACCAAAGAAGACGGCGAGAAGCGCTTCCAGATCAACGCCCAGAACTGCGTGCACTGCAAGACCTGTGACATCAAGGATCCTTCGCAGAACATCACCTGGGTCACACCGGAAGGCGCGGGTGGGCCGACTTACCCGAATATGTAAGCCCGCAGCTCGAACAAAAAGGCTCCCAAATGGGAGCCTTTTTTATGGGTGGAACTCGGTCAAATGTGGGAGGGGGCTTGCCCCCGATGACAATAGGTCAGCTACAGATATGTTGGCTGATGTACCGCTATCGGGGGCAAGCCCCCTCCCACATTTTTAACCACAGTGTGCCAGGCAGAATCAGGCGGCCCGCTCCTCGCCGGGATTGCGCAGGAAGTAGCGTTTATATTCCCGACTGAACTGCGACGTACTCTGATACCCCACGTTATGCGCCGCCTGCGCCACGCCCATGCCGTCCACCAACAGCAGTTGCTGGGCCTTGAGCAAGCGCAGACGCTTCAGGTACTGCACCGGTGACAACAACGTACAGCGCTTGAAATGTTCATGAAACGTCGACGCACTCATGTGCGCATACCCCGCCAGCGTCTCGATATTCAGCGGCTCGGCGTAATGGGCATGCAGGTGATTCAGCGACGTGGCGATCCGCGAAAACTGCCCCTGCTGTTCCACCAGCGCCCGCAATACATCCGCTTGCGGGCCACGCAACGCGGTGAACAACACTTCCCTGACCCGCGCCGGGCCCATGATCCGGCTTTCCAGCGGATCGTGCAGGCATTGCAATAGTCGCTCGACGGCGCCGCGCATTGCGTCATCGAGCATCACCGAGCTCATCGACTCCAGCGTCTGTGCGGTCGGTGGCGGCCCGGCCTGAATGCCCATGGCCATGACCAGTTCACCCAACACCACGCGGTCGATGCCCACCGTGACGCCGTACAACGGCGCATCGGGGGCCATGGCAAACGTCTCGCACTCGAACGGCACCGGCATCGCCTGGATCAGGTAATGCCCGGCGCCATACTCCAGCGTACGCGGGCCGAGGTAGGCGACTTTGCTGCCCTGGGCCACGAACATCAGGCTTGGCTCGTAGATCTGCGGCCCACGCGCCACGTCGCAACTGGCGCGCAGCACCTGCACGCCAGGCAGGTTCGTCGGCGAGAAACCGTCGCAGGGCGTGAGCCCTTCAATCAAGGCAACCAGCGTGGCGTTGGCGTCGAGATGGCGGGTGAGCAACATGGCAAAAAACTTCGCGAAAAGGGGATGAGAGCATCATCGCAGGTCTCGCGTCACAAGGATCCAAACACGGGGCACTCCCGGACGAATAGGCATGAGACTCGGAGCAATCGCCATGGCCGCATCAGGACCCGGCGCGGAGAATGCGCCACCTCACCTGTCATTGCTTTTGCGAGGTCTCCCCATGTACACCGCCATCGGTTACGCCGCCCAGTCGGCCACCACTCCCCTCGCCCCCATGTCGTTCCAGCGCCGCAGCCCACGCGCCGATGATGTGGCGATCGAGATCCTGTACTGCGGCGTGTGCCACTCCGACATCCACCAGGCACGCAACGAGTGGGGCATCGCCGTGTACCCGCTGATGCCCGGCCACGAGATCGTCGGCAAAGTCACCGCCGTTGGCGCCAACGTCACCGCGCACAAAATCGGTGATCTGGTCGGCGTGGGCTGCATGGTCGATTCGTGCCGTCACTGCGACGCCTGCCAATCGAACCTGGAGCAATACTGCCTCGAAGGCCCGACCATGACCTACGCCACCCCGGACCGCGTTGACGGCAGCAACACCATGGGCGGTTACTCCGACAGCATCGTGGTCAGCGAACATTTCGTGGTGAAGATCCCAGCCAAGCTCGACCAGGCCAGCGCCGCGCCGATTCTGTGTGCCGGCATCACCACCTACTCGCCGCTCAAGCACTACGGCGTGAAGGCCGGCGATAAAGTCGGCGTGCTCGGCATGGGCGGCCTGGGCCATATGGGCATCAAGTTTGCCAAGGCCATGGGCGCGGAAGTGACCTTGTTCACGCGCTCGGCAAGCAAGGCCGAAGAAGGCCGTCGCCAGGGCGCCGATCATGTGATCGTGTCCACCGACGAAGCCCAGATGAAAGCTGCCGCCGGGCACTTCGACTTCCTGCTGGACACCATTCCGGTGCAACACGACCTGAACCCCTACCTCGACGTGCTGCGCTTTGACGGCGTGCACATCCTGGTCGGCCTGATCGAGCCGGTGGACCCGCCCGTGAACGCCGCCAAGCTGGTGCTGGGCCGTAAAGTACTGGCCGGTTCGTTGATCGGCGGCATTGCCGAAACCCAGGAAGTCCTGGATTTCTGCGCCGAGCACGGCATCACCTGCGACATCGAAATGCTCGACATCCGCAATATCAACGAAGCCTACAGCCGCATGATCGCCGGCGACGTGAAGTACCGCTTTGTCATCGACATGGCGACCCTGAAGGCCTGATCAGGCCTTCGCGCCCAACTCCGCCGACAGCCGGGCTGCGACCTGTTTGACCACAGGAATCAGCTCGGCCATTTTCTCCAGCGGCATGTAGGGCACGGTACTGGCGATGCTGATACCGGCGACAATGCGCCGGCTGGCATCGCGCACCGGTGCCGCCACGCAACGGATCGACGGTTCGTTGTCTTCCAGGTCGAACGCATAACCGCCCACCACGTATTCATGCATGCGCTGCTCGAACTGCGCCCAGGATTGCTCCGGGTGCTGCGGCCATTGCAGGCTTTTCCCACCCGCTGGCAGGCTGACTTCGTACAGACGTTGCCACTCTGCGAGCGTGTCATCCAGCAGCAATGCCTTGCCGATCCCGGTGCGCGCCAGCGGCATGCGATGGCCGACCCGCGAGCGCATTTCCGGGCCATTACGGCCGGGGTTCTTGTGCAGGTACAGCACGTCGTCGTATTCACGGATGGCCAGGTGGATGGTGTCGCCGGTCAGCGCCGACAACTCATCCAGATACGGAATGGCCAAGGTCACCAGCGGCAGCTCTTCGCGTGCCTGAAAACCCAGCTCGATCAACTTCGGCCCCAACAGGTAACCGACCTGCGGCACCACGCGCAGGTAACGCTCTTCCACCAGGCAACTGGCCAGGCGGTGGGTGGTGCTGCGGGTGGTACCGATGCGCTTGGCGATCTCTTTCAGATCCCGCGCACCGGCCGCCACCGCCTGCACCACGCCCAGGCCACGCAGCAGGGTCTGGGTGCCGGTGGGGGCGGCGTCTTTGACGGGGGTGTGGGCGTTTTCCTGCATATCGGGCCTATGTGGTGGTACGAAAACTGGCGGCATTATGGGTGCTGGCGCGCATTGTGGCGAGCCGGCCTACCTGTGGTGAGCGGGCTTGCCCCGCGCTGGGCTGCGAAGCAGCCCAATTAAAGCAATGTGTTTATTGCGAGAAACCTCAGCGTCTGGTTCTGGGGCCGCTTCGCACCCCAACGCAGGGCAAGCCTGCTCACCACAACGAGCTCATCTGCCGCAAAAATCAGCGCTGTTTCATGCGGTCGATGATGACGGCCAGCAACAGGATGGAGCCACGGATAACGTACTGGTAGAAGGTGTCGATGTTCTTCAGGTTCATCGCATTCTCGATGATCGCCAAAATCAGCACCCCGGCAATCACGTGACGGATCATGCCGATGCCGCCACTCAACGACACCCCGCCCAATACACACGCCGAGATCACGGTCAGCTCAAACCCCTGGCCAATCATCGGCTGGCCCGAGGTCATGCGCGACGCAAGAATCACCCCGGCCAACGCTCCAATCAGGCCGTGCACGGCAAAGATGATGATTTTGGTGCGATCAACATTCACCCCGGCCAACAACGCCGCTTCCTGGTTACCGCCGATGGCCATGGTGTTGCGCCCGTAGGTGGTGTAGTTGAGCAGCCAGCCAAAGAACACAAAGCACAGCACGGTGATGATGATCGGCACCGGCACGCCCATCAGTTGGCCGTTGCCGAACACGAAGAAACCTTCATCCATCACGCCGACGGCCTTGCCGTTGGAAAAGATGTACGCCAGTCCACGCACGATCTGCATGGTCGCCAAGGTCGCGATCAATGCGTTGATACGCAGCTTGGCGATGACAATGCCGTTGATCAGTCCCACCACCAGGCCCATGGCCAACGCAGCGGACACGCCGAGCACCACGCTGTCGGTGTCGCGGATCACAATGCCCGCGACCACACCGGCACAGGCAATCACCGAGCCCACCGACAAGTCGAAGTGCCCCGACGCCAGGCAGAACAGCATGGTGCACGCCGCAATACCCACGGTAGAAATCGCCAGGCCCAACCCGCGCATGTTCAGCGGCGAAAGGAAGTTATCGATAAACAACGCACTGAGCACAAAGATGCTCAACGCGGCGAGCAACATCACCCAGTCATCGAGGAACTTGCGCTGGTTGAAACCCGGCCAGAAGCCCTTTGCAGTTTTTACCTCAGACATCATTCACCTCGAATTCTTCAAGCCCGCGAACGCGGGAGAGCCAGTTGCAACAGCCGTGCTTCGTCCGCCTGGTCGCGGGTGAGTTCGCCGGTCAGGGCGCCTTCGCTCATCACCAGGATGCGGTCGCTGATGCCCATCACTTCCATCAGGTCGCTGGACACCACGATCACCGCAATACCGCTGGCGGCGAGGTTGTGGATGATCTGGTAGATCTCCGACTTGGCGCCGATGTCGATACCACGGGTCGGCTCGTCCAACAGCAGCACCTTCATCGGCATCGACAGCCAGCGGCCGAGAATGGCCTTCTGCTGGTTGCCGCCGGAGAGGTACATGATTTTCTGTTCGGCGTTGGGCGTCTTGACCTTCATCGCCTTGATCTGCCGGCCGGCGTTGGTGGTTTCCCAGCCGTCGCGCAACAGCCAGCCAAAAGTGGAATGGGCACCGCGCGCGCTGATATTGATGTTCTCGGCCACACTGGACAGCGGAATGATGCCCTCCTTCTTGCGGTCTTCCGGGCACAGCAAGACGCCGGCAGCAATCGCGTCGCGGGGTGAACGCAATTGCAATGTTTGCCCGCAGAGTTCAAGGCTACCGGCGGTGCTGCGAGTCAAACCGCTCAGCAGCCGAAACAGCTCCGTGCGCCCTGCCCCGACCAATCCGAACAGGCCAAGAATCTCGCCCTTGTGCACCTGCAAGCTGACCGGCTCACGCAGGCCTGGTCCGAGCAAACCCTCGACCTTAAGCGCCACGTCGCCCTGTTCCCGTGGCCGGTAATCGTAGATGTCCTGGATATCGCGACCGACCATGCACGTCACCAACTGGTCATGGGTCAGCGCGTTCATATCGTCGAAAGTGCGCACATAACGGCCGTCCTTGAACACCGTCACCGCGTTGCAGATGCGGAACACCTCTTCCATACGGTGCGACACATAGAGCACGACTTTGCCCTCATCGCGCAGGCGGGTGATGATCGCCATCAAGCGGTCGATCTCCCGCGCCGACAAGCTGCTGGTAGGTTCGTCGAAGGCAATCACATGGGCGCCACGGGACAACGCCTTGGCGATTTCCACCAGTTGGCGCTGGCCGAGGGACAGGCGTCCGAGCTTTTCGTCCGGATCGATTTCATCGGCCAGGCCTTTGAGACACGCCAACGCTTGCTTGCGCAATTGACTGCGGTTGACCACCCCGAAGCGCGTCGGCAAATGCCCGAGGAACAGGTTTTCGGCGACGGTCATTTCCGGCACCAGGTGCAGCTCCTGGTGGATCACCGCCACGCCGCTGGCAATGCTGTCGGCGGCGGACTTGAAGTCCATGGTCTGCTCGCCGATCTGCAGTGTTCCGCTGCTCGGCAGGTAGGCGCCGCCGAGAATCTTCAGCAGCGTCGACTTGCCCGCGCCGTTTTCACCCATCAACGCATGCACCTCGCGCGGCCGCGCTTCAAAGCTGATTTGCGCCAGGGCTTTCACACCGGGAAATTCCTTGCCGATGCCATTGAATCGCAGGGCCGCGCCGGTCATTTCCACAGCCCGATTTTGCTCAGCTCTTCCTTGAAGTTGGCGCGGGTGATCAGGGTCACGTTGTCCAACGCGGTGAACTTGGCAGGCTCGGTGCCTTTGGTGACCCATTCGAACATGGCGCTGGCGGTTTTGTAGCCGGAGGCGTCAGGGCTTAGCAGCATCGAGCCGTAAAAACCGGTGTCGGTTTTCTTCAGTTCTTCAATCGCATCGGTACCGTTGATGCCGACGCCGATCACGTTGGCCGCCTTGAAACCGGCGCTTTCGGTGGCGCGCACGCCGCCCAGTACGGTGCTGTCGTTCATGCCGCCGATGATCAGGTTTTTCGGAGCGCTGGGCAGTTTCACCAGGGCCGAGTTGGTGGCGTCCATGCTGCCGGGCACGTCGAGGGTTTTCTGCGCACTGAACAGGATATGGTCTGCTGGCAGGCCGGCAGCCTTGAGCCCTTCTACCGAACCGTCGGTGCGTTTCTTGCCGGTTTCCAGTTCGTCGAAGGTGTTGATGACGGCGTAGGTTTCCTTCCAATCCCAGTTGCGATGCTTGGCTTCGGCGGCCATGGCTTCGCCTTGTTTCTGACCGATCTTGTAGGCATCCAGGCCGACGTAAGGCACGTCTTCCATGGGCTTGCCCTTGGCGTCGACGAAACGGTCGTCCACCGCCAGCACCTTAAGGTTATTGAGCTTGGCCCTGGCCATGATTGCCGGGCCGAGGGACACATCCGGCGGGCAGATGACGAAGCCCTTGGCGCCGTTGGCGGCCAGGGTGTCGATGGCCGACAGGGTTTTCTCACCATCGGGCACAGCGATCTTGATCACGGTGAAGCCCTGGTCCTTGCCGGCTTTTTCAGCGAAGGCCCATTCGGTCTGGAACCAGGGTTCTTCGGCCTGCTTGACCAGGAAGCCGATTTTCACTTCTTCGGCGGATACAACGCCGCTGAACGCGACCGCGAGGGCCAGGGTGCCGAGTGTCTTCTTGAGCATGAACCACCTCGTTCTTGTTATTGGAAAACGGTTTAGTCGTGGTACATCACAGACCGCCCGCCATCGATCATCAGGCAGGTTGCATTGATAAAGGGCGCCTCGTCGGTCGCCAGGAACAGTGCCGTCATCGCCACCTCGACCGGCTGGCCAATGCGCTTGGGCGGGTGCAGGTCGAAGGCGCGCTGGCGCTCGGCGTGGGGGTCGGGAAAACCGTTCCAGTAGTCGACGTTGAGCTGGGTTTCGATGTAACCCGGCGCGATGGCGTTCACGCGGATGCCTTTGGGCGCGTATTCGATGCCGAGGGCGCGGGTCAGTCCGAGCAGGCCGTGCTTGGCCACGGGATAGGGAAAGCAGCCGGGGATGATGTGGCTGGAATGGGTGGACGCAATGTTGATGATATTGCCGATGCCCTGCTCAATCATGTGCGGCAACACCGCGCGGCAGCCGAACCAGGCACCGTCGAGGTCGATGGCGAAGCAGCGGCGCCAGTCTTCGTCGGTCATTTCCAGCGGGTCGCGGAACACGTTGACGCCGGCGCAGTTGACCAGCACATCCACGCGGCCAAAGCGCTCGATAGCCAGGTTGACCAGCGTCTGCCATTGATCTTTGGACGTGATGTCGACGGCTTGTGCATAGATGTCGGCGCCGCGTTCGCGCCAGTGGGCGGCGACCCTCTCGACCTTTTCGCCCTGGATATCCGCAATGATCAAGCGCGCCTGCTGGGCCTGAAAACACGCGACGATTGCCTCGCCAATGCCTTGGGCGGCGCCGGTGATGATCACCACTTTGCCTTTGAGCCGCTCGCCATAGGTTGGCTCGGGCACGGCGGGGAGTGACAACGGTTGTGCCTGCATCGCGTCACCTGTTTTATTTTTGGTAGTGAGTGCTGATGCGGATGACTATAAACCCATCATCTGAAATATCTCAATATATAAATTTGCATCCCATATATTGAGTGAAAATCAAAAAAATGGCAGAGGTTTTTCCCCTGCCACATTTGATCTTCAGTGTTTACAAAATAGCGAGCTAGCCGAGGGCGAAATCGCGCAGCGCATCGCCTTCCATGCGATAGCGCACCCACTCTTCCTGCGGCTGGGCGCCAATGGATTTGTAGAAGGCAATCGCCGGTTCGTTCCAGTCCAGCACGCTCCACTCAAAGCGCCCGCAACCGTTATCAAAGGCGATCTTCGCCAGGTGGCGCAGCAGCTTCTTGCCCGCCCCGCCGCCGCGTTGTTCCGGGTTGATGTAGAGGTCTTCCAGGTACAGGCAATTGCTACCCAGCCAGGTGGAATAGCTGAAAAAGAACACCGCAAAGCCAATCGGCAAGCCGTCGCGCAGGCAGATCAGGCCATGGGCGGTGGCGCCTTCGCTGAACAGGCTACGCTCGATGTCCACCACACTGGCGATCACTTCGTGCCGGGCCTTCTCGTACTCGGCCAGCTCGGTAATAAACGTCAGGATCTGCGCAGCATCGCTGGGCACGGCGGGGCGAATCTCGATGGTCATGGGCGAGCCTTGGCAATTTCAAAGCACACATACTAAGACGCTTTCGTGACGGATTGCAGTGCAATTTCACTGCATCCCCTTACTCCGTCCACGGCTAACGCTGGCACCACCAACCACGCAACAATCGGCAAAGCGGTGCATGGTAAAACGTCCGGCATAACTCCAATGACTTCCAGGCCATCTTATGCATTCCAAGTCTGCAGTGAGCACGCCGTTGTTCGCCCTGTTTTGCCTTGCCAGTTTTCTGTTGTCGCTGTCTTACGGCTCGACCTTTCTGTTGTCGTTGCTGATTCATACGCGCGGCGGTAACGAGCACGATGCAGGCAGTGTGATCTCCATGGCGATGCTCAGCACCTTTGTGGCGGTGGTGGTCTCCGGGCATTTGGCTGATGTGCTGGGCGCGGCGCGGGCGATTGCGGGAATGGGCCTGCTGTTGGTGGTGGCGTGCCTGGGTTTTGCCCTGATGCCAGGTTTCGGCCTGGGCTTGATGGGGTTTGGCCTGGCCCTGGGACTCGGTTGGGGGGTGTTCTATACCTTGGGACCGATCATCGTGGCCATGCTGGTAGAACCGCAGCAGCGGGCCAAGTACTTTGCGTTATTGTCCGGCAGCATGATGAGCGGGATCGGGGCCGGCCCCTTGCTCGGGCGTGCGGCGAGCGCATTGGAGCTACCGCTGACCAGCGCGTTTTACATCGCCGCCTTTGCCAGCCTGATGGGCGTGGTGATGTTTTGGCGACTGGGTGCCCATCTCAAACAAGACGCGGTTGTGGCAAAAATTTCCTGGCGTGCCACCCGCCAGGTGCTGTCATCGAGGGCCGTGTTCGCGATCATCATGGTCGGCCTGGGCGGTTGTGTGTTCGGCGGGTTGTCCTCATTCCAGACCAGCTACGCAGCGGCGCATTCACTGGACTATTCGCTGTTTTTCGTGGGTTTCCTGAGCGCGGCGATTACCAGCCGCTTGTTGATTGCCGGGCTTGTCGTCAAGCGTGATGCCTATCGCTCGGCGTGCGTACTGTCGGGGCTGATGCTGGTGTCGGTGTTGATGTTCGGCTTCACGGTGTCGGGGACCTTCAGCTACCTGCTCGCCGCCATCACCCTGGGCGTGGGTTATGGGCTGACGTACTCGGTTATCAACGGGCTGGTGGCCAATGAAGCCCCCGCTGGCACCACGTCCCAAGCGTTGCTGCTGTTCAGCCTCGGGTACTTCGTCGGGGTGTTCGGGTTCCCGATGCTGGCGGGGCGGATCATCGTCGAGTATGGCCTGCAATCGCTGCTGCTGAGTGTGACTGCAGTGGCGTTGCTCAATTGGTTGATCAGCCTCGCGAGACTGATCTGGCGGCGGGCCTCGGCACACAAAATCTTACAGGTGAGCTAAGACCGTTCGTCGCCATCAAGGCACGAACGCCAAGGCCGGGCTGACCAATAGAGGGTAAGGACATTAATCATATGGAGACACCCTCATGAAAAATTCCAAGTTTGCTGCCCTCGCCCTCACAGGCCTGTTGTCTGCTGTGTCGCTGAGCGCCTTTGCCGCCAGCTCGACCACCGGGCCAACCGATCCAACGCCGGATGCCACCACTGAGTCGCAGAAATCCATGGGTACTGGCCTGGACACCAATGGTGGCGCGGTCATTGAGCCCGGCGCTGACCCGCGCACCCAAGGCAACGATACCCAGCGTCAAGCGCCTGCTGCCGTCGGTAACGGCAAAATGGGCCCGGCGATCAACCAGCCCAACATCAACAAGGGCGATGACTCCAACGTCCCAGGTGCGCCGAAACAACCTGCGCCTTGACCCATCGAACGCAAGACGAACACCCGATCATTTCCCAGTGAAGAGGTACGCATGAACGTCGATAGAAACCTTGAAAAAGAAGTCCTCACCCGCCTGCTGCACGCCCATCCGCAAGGTCTGGGCAAGGAGGTGCTGGATAACTACCGCGGCGAAAAAGAGGTGGCCAGTGTCTTGGCGTTCCTGCAGGACCGTGGGTTGATCAAGGATGGGCATGTGACCACTGACGCTGCCGGTGAGTATGCGTTGAACCTGCCGATCAAGCTGACGGCGTCGGGTGTGGATGAGGCGCGTAAGCTCGACAGCGAGACTCGCCAGTAATCCAGAAGGCACTGCAACACAATGTGGGAGCCGGGCTTGCCCGCGATGGCGGAGTATCAGTCACCATTCTCCGTGACTGACAGAACGCCATCGCGGGCAAGCCCGGCTCCCACATTTTCGATTGGGTTTATTCAGCTATTAAAGCATCCACTTCGGCAGTGCCGGGGGACGTAGCCGGCCCCCAGCGTGTCACCGCCAACGCCGCTGCCGCATTCGCCCGCCGTGCCGCTTGAGCGGGTGTCAGGCCATACGCCAACCCTGCGATAAACACACCCGCATGCGCATCCCCCGCTCCATTGCTGTCCACCGCCCTTACCTTGAAACCCGGCACATGCTCCGCCTGGCCATTGCGGCTGACCCAGCAACCATTCGGTCCATCCCGCACCACTAGCAAGGCATCAACGGGCAGGCGACGATTGAGATCGACCAGCGCATCCGCCAACGTACCCGCTCCGGTAAATGCCAGGGCTTCCGGGCCATTACTGGTCCAGATATCGATGCGCGGCAACAACGCCATCATCAGCGCCGAATCCGACGCCTTGACCAACGGGCCCGGATCGAACACCACGGTGATCGCTCGCGGCAGCGCCAGCAGCCAATCGAGCAATGCCTGCGCCTTGCCTTCCAATAAAAGGCTGTAGCCGCTGACATACACGTAATCGTCCGCTTGCGGGACCATTCGCGCCAAGTCATCGGCACTCAAGTCACCTTCAGCGCCGATATGGGAAATGAAGGTGCGCTCGGTGGTGGCCTCGGTCAGCGACACACACAAACCGGTGTCTTTATCGGTGCTGACCGTCTGGGCCATTTCAACCCCTTCGGCGTGCATCGCCGCGCGCGCCAGGTCACCAAAGCGCCCATTGCCATGACGGCCGAGGTAAACCACCGCCAACCCATTGCGCCGCGCGGCCGCCATCACATTGAAGCCTCCTCCGGCCTCAAAGCTGGCCGATTGCGCCAGCACGTCGCCGCCGGTGGCGGGCAAGGTATCGAGGGCCATCACCAGGTCGACGATGACCTGGCCGGTGTGCAGCAATCTAGACATTAGGACGCTCTACCAAAGCCGGGCGACGGTCAGCCGCGCCACCCAGTACTGCATAAATCCCGCCGGCCACCAGGAAGGTGACGATCCAGCCCAGGCCGTTGTGGCCCAGCCAGGAATCGGACAAAGGCCCGGCGAACCAGATGTTTTCGGCGGTGGTGCCGATGGTGGTGAAGCTGAAGCCCAGCGCAATCGCCACCGCCCAGGCGCCGAACGCACGCCACTCCACACCGCCGCGATACCAGTAGGCGCTGCTTGGGCTCACGTCCAGCAGGTCCTTGGGGCTGTAGTAATGACGGTGGATCAGGTCAACCACGAAGATGCCGACCCACGCCGTGATCGGCACTGCCAGCAACGAGATGAAGGTGATGAACGGGCCGTAGAAACTGTCGGCGATCAACATGAAGTAAATCGAGCCGGCGAAGATCGCCACGATGTCGACGATCACCGCATGCACGCGCTTGACCTTCAAGCCGAGGGTCAGGGTGGTGAGGCCCGCCGAATACACCGACAGGTTGTTGGACAGCAGCAGCCCGCCAAACGCGGTGACCAGGTACGGCACCGCCATCCAGGTCGGCAGCATGTCGCGGATCGCGACGATCGGGTCAGTGGCCGAGGCCAGGTCGTTGTTGCCCACCGACAGCAAGCCGCCTAGGGTGATCAGCAAGACCAGCGGAATGCCTGCGCCAAACGCGGCCGATGCCACCAGGCGCACGGCGGTGACGCTGCGGTGCTGATAGCGCGACATGTCGGCACCGGCATTCGCCCAGCCAATACCGGTACCGGCAGCCATGGTGCCGACGCCGATGATCATCGCGCTCAGCGGCGCCGGGGTGGCGTTGAACACCGCGCTCCAATCGATGGTCGCGCAGAGGAAGCCGCCGACCAGAATGTTCAGGGCGCCAAACACATACGTGGCCCACTTCTGGATCACCAGCAACGTGGCATGGCCCAGGCCGGAAACCGACAGGGTCAGCAAGACGAAGATGGCGATGAAGATCAGGGTCAGCACCGGCGCACTCTTCGCCTCGACCGGCGAACCAAACAGGATCGAGCACAACGACAGCAGCACGAAGGCGGCCGTGGTGGTGTTGACGGTCTCCCAACCCAGGCGTGACATCAATGACACCAGCGTCGGCCCGATATTGCCGCGCACACCGAAGATGGCGCGGGACAGCGTCAGGCTCGGCGCACGCCCACGACGGCCAGCGATGGAGATGATGCCCACCACCGCGAACGAACCGGCAGCGCCGAGAATCGCCACGATAATCGCCTGCCAGATCGCCAGGCCGCGAAACGCCACCAACGTGGCGCCGAGCGGCAAACCGAGGATGCTGATGTTGGCGGCGAACCACACCCAGAACAGTTGCAGCGGGTGCCCGTTGCACTCCCCTTCAGGGACCGGTTCGATGCCGCGTGTTTCCAATTGCCCGGCACTTTGGCCGGAAGAGGTGCTGCTCATGAGGGGGTGCTCCTGGTGCCTGTATTGTTGTGGTTGTGGCAGGGGTACAAAGCGAATCGTGTTTCCGGTCGTCCTGACTCAACGCATTTTCAACAGCTCTTGAACCAGCGGCTGCAACTCCAGGCCATTGACCTCTTTGACCTGTTCGATCATCGCGTCAGGCCAGCACTGCATGCCCAAGCACGCACCCAGCATGGCGCCGAGAATGGCGGCAATCGTGTCTGTGTCACCGCCAAGGCTGGCGGCCAGGCACAAGGCCTCCAACGCACTCATCTCACCCACCGCCACTTGCTGGGCCAGGGCAAACGACACCACCACCGACTCCTGGGACGCGACGGAAGTACCGATCAATTCATACAGCAGGTCGGCGAACAGGGCCTTGTCGCCACTGCCGACGCTCAAAGTGCGTGCCCAACTGATGCGCGTGGAAATACGCCCGCCGGCAATCCAGTGACCATGGCCTTCAGCCTGCTGGGCAATCTGGGTGCCGATGTTGAGTGCTTCGCCCAGGTCCACGCCGTTGATGCCGGCCGACACCACCGCAGCCACCGCCGCCGCACTGGAAATCCCCAGGGTGGTGTTATGGGTGACCTGACAGGCCTGGATCACCGCCTGGATAAATCGCGCCGGGTCGCTGACGTCGGCGGCGATCCCCACCGGGGTGATGCGCATCGCAGCGCCGTTGGTGGTGCCGTAGCGGCCGGACTCTTCCGGCGTGTGACCGGCGAGGATCATGTCGATCGCACGCTTGGTGGAGGGGCCGAGCAAATCCTGCGAGCCCTTGGCGCGCATCACTGCTTCCCAGTCGATCAAACGCTGGGCGAGCACCGTCGGTTCGATGACGCCCTGTCCTTCCACCAGCAATTCACCCACCAGGATCGCCTGCTCGGTGTCATCGGTGATGGAACCGGCGGGCATGTTCGGCGCGATCGGCTGGTCGGCGTCGGCATCTTCCAGGCCAGTGATGGCACCGAAACGCGCCCGGACCTGCTCGCGGCTCAAGGACTGGGTCGGCATACCCAGGGCATCGCCCAAGGCCAAGCCGTAGAAGGCGCCGAGGGCGCGGTTGTGCGGGGTCATTTCGAGTTTCCAAACTGGAGGTGCAGGCGAAAGTGCAGTGGATCGAGCAAGCTTTCGACGTACTCCATGAAACGCTCGCGACGGTCATAGGTGGTACGCGACGCCTTGAGGAACACCGTGCCTGCGGGGCGACCAAGCAATTCTGCATCTTCATCGCTGAGGGGTTCGGCGCCGATCCATTGGTCCCCTTCGGCGCCGACGTAACCGTAGGCGGCCAGGGTGATGGTCAGGGAGTTATCGATCAGTCCCACGTTTGGCAGGCTCTCCAGGCCGCCGGACGCGGGCATCAGCGAACGTTCCAGGGACACCGCCGTGCCGTCGGCGGTGCGGCGGCGGCGATCAAGGGCGATGAACTGATCGGTGCCGAAACGGCTGAACAGGTCCGGGCGGGTGACCGCTTCCAGGCGCAGGATGTCGGTCTTCACCCGCGCGCCTGTGTCGGCCAGGGCCTGGGCCCAACCGCTGCGTTGGTCGAGCACCATACCGTCAAACGTGACGATGGAGCCGACGCCGCTCTGGGTCGCGATGTAGTTGCGTCGCTTGAGTTCGGCGAGGGCTTCGCGCAGGGTGCCGCGGCTGACCGCGAACTCTTCGGCCAGTTGGTGCTCGCCCGGCAGCAGGAAACCGTCGGCCATCACTCCACCCTCGATGCGGCGGATGAGCTCGTCGACGACGCGTTTTTTCTTATCAAATCGAACATGTCTAATCATGTACAAATTGATAACCGAAAGCGGCCGTTTGCAGCAAGCGAATTATTTCAGGGAGATGAAAAAACCGGCTTCAAGGCTCCAGGCCGATACGGAAAAACTCCCCGCCGCTCCAGACGCCCAGCCAGTTCTGACCGTTGATCGGACGGCTCACCGCCAACTCCACCAATTGGTAGAACGCGTTGCGGTGCACCAGGGCTTCGAGGTTGGTGCGCACCCGCAGATAGGGCGCAGGTTCCTGGGTGACCGGATCGATCACTACCCGCAAGGGGTGTTCAAGGCCCGCTTCGACCTGATCGTCCACGTTGGTGGTAAAGCGCAGAACCTGGCCTTCGCCCTGCCCTTCGACCTCCAGCGTTACCGCCACGAACGGCGCATCATCGACGCTGATGCCGACCTTTTCCACGGGAGTGACCAGGAAGTAGTCATCGCCTTCGCGGCGGATGATGTTGGAGAATAACTTGACCATTGGCTTGCGCCCGATCGGCGTGCCCTGATAGAACCAGGTGCCGTCGCGGGCGATGCGCATGTCGATGTTGCCGCAGAAGTCCGGGTTCCACAGGTGTACCGGCGCCGGTCCCTTGCCCTTGGGCAGTTGGGCCAACAGATCGTTAGCCTTGGCGGAATCGGTCATGGGGCTCTCCTGGTGCTTATTGATCACTCATGCCCAGCAGGCTGCGGGCGTACTGGCGCAGTGGACGGGCAATCAGATCTTGTGGCTTGTTGTCGTGGAACGTCAGTAAACCACCACGACTGCGAATACGTGCAGTATCGATCAAATACTGGGTGCTGGTCTCGATCAACATGATCTGGATGACCCCGCTGTCCAGCCCGACACGGTCGAGGGCTTCCTGGTCGGCCCACTCATCGGCGTTGCCGATACGGTCATCCGCCTTGGCGAAACGGCAGTACAGCAGGTAGTGAGCGCCGGCCGCACGGGCTTCGGACATTGCCTGCTCCAGACCTTCCGGCTGACGGGCGCGACGCACCATGGGGAAATATTCGATGAAACCGTTGAAGGCTTCCTCGGCCACCACGTTTGGACGCGGATAAGCGCTGCCCGGCGGCACAAAGGCACCTTGGGCGATAAACACGAAAGAGTCCGGCTGTATGCGAACCGAGGCGGTGCGACGGGTATCGCTGTGGTCCAGCAAACCGGCATCGCTCATCTGATAGCGGGTGCCTTCGGCCATATCGCTGACGGTCATGCAACCACTCAGCGTCAACGACGCCAGCAACAAAACCAGACTACGCATCCTAATCCTCCAGAAGCCGGTGACGGAAAACCGGCGAATGGGCGTGAGATGCAGGTTCTGGGCCAGGGGAGCAGCTACAAGCTTCAAGCTCGGCGTCAGCCGCCAATAATCTTCATGATGGTCGCGCCGCCGGAGAAGGCAACTTCCTGCTTGTCGCCCAAGGCCTTCATCAACAGGCCCTGCAGCGCTGGCAGCGCTTGATGGCGGGGTTTGTCCAGCAGGTCACCGACATAGTGACGGTTGCTCGACGACAGGCAACCATGCAACCAGCCGGTGGACGACAACCGCAACCGCGAACAGGTCCGGCAGAACGGCACGCTTTCGTTGGCAATCACACCAAAGAAGCCTTTACCGGGGATTTCGTAGCGTACGGCAGTGGCATCCACAGGCGCATTGGCTTGCAGGTATTCATGCTGCTCACCGATCAAACCCAGCAGCTGTTGCAGGCTGACAAACTGCTGCAGGAACGCGTTGGAGTCCTTGGCCAGATGGCCCATGCGCATCAACTCGATAAAGCGCAGTTCATAACCACGCTCCAGGCAGTAATCGAGCAGCGGCATCACTTGGTCGAGGTTCTGGCCGCGCAACGGCACCATGTTGACCTTGATCTTGATTCCGGCAGCGCGGGCCTGGTCCATGCCGTCGAGCACGGTGGCCAAGTCGCCGCCACGGGCGATGCTGCGGAAGGCATCCGCATCCAGGGTATCGAGGGAGACGTTGATGCGCTTGATCCCGGCGTCCACCAACAGCGGCAGTTTGCGCGCCAGCAGTTGGCCATTGGTGGTCAGGCTGATGTCACTGAGGCCCATCTGCCCGACGGCGCCCATGAAGGCTTCTAGCTTGGGGCTGACCAGCGGTTCACCGCCGGTGATGCGCAGGCGGTCGATGCCGGCGGCCTCGATCAGATAAGCCACGCCACGAGCCATGGCCTCGGCCGAGAGTTCGTCCTGGGCAGCCACCAGCCGCTTGCCATTCGGCACGCAGTAGGTACACGCGTAATTGCAGGCTGAGGTCAGGCTGATCCGCAAATTGCGAAAACGCCTGCCTTGACGATCAACGATCATGGATCACTCCGGCAGAGGATGATTCGGGCGCGCTAAAAGCTGACTGATAAATCAGCTTTTAGCAAGAGTCCTTGCCTGAGTATATTCCTGGGGTACTACGCGTGGCAGCAAATCATTACGTGGAAGGCGATTCCAGCGGCGGCTGCTCGGTGCTGTGCTTGCGCTTGTTGCCCATGCGCACACCGATGTCCATCAGAAACTGGAAGAAGCCTTCCTGATCTTCCAGCACATTACTCCAGAACGGCGAGTGATACAGCGCCACGGCGCCGTGCACCAACGCCCAGGCGGCGCAGTAGTGGAAATACGGCGGCACGTCTTCAAGCTTGCCTTCGCTGATGCGCCCCTTGATCAACAGGGTCAGGCGTTCGAAGTTCGATGCACGGATCTTGTGCAGTTCCTCGACCATCTCCGGCACCTGATGCCCCTTGACCACCTTCTCTTCCAGACGGTCGAACAGGCGATAGCGTTGCGGGTCACGCATGCGGAACTCGAAATAGGCGCGGGACAGGGCTTCCTTGTCCTTGTCCACGTCGGCCGAATGCAGCAGTTCGTTCAAGTCGCGCTCGTAGTCGAGCATCAGGCGCAGATAGATCTCGGCCTTGGACTTGAAGTGCTTGTAGATCGTGCCTTTGCCGATACCCACGGCATCCGCGATCATCTCGACGGTGACGCTGTCTTCACCCTGTTCGAGGAACAGCTTGAGGGCGGTGTCGAGAATTTCCTGCTCACGGCGGCGAAACTCACGGACCTTACGGGGTTCTTTGTGCATGAGGAAGAGGTCTGCAAAGGTCAAAATAGGGAGGGTTACGCACGGCCACGGATACGCGGCGATACGATTTACCCGGTGCGAGGGATTATCCCGACTGAACGGTCGCTGGGCAATGCCTATGTGAACCGCAAACGCACTTTACTTTCAGCGCGCCAACGTTTTGATGGATCTCAGTCAGAAATAATACGCAACAACCGCCGCCGTGCACCTGCCCAATGAGAACTCAAGCGAAGCGCGCGTATTCCAAATCTGTTTAAAAAACGACCAGTCGCGACTGGACTGAATCGGATACTGATCAATACTTGAACTGTCGGCGTGACATCTCCCCCAAGTGACGCGCCGATCTGGGTACCAACGGACCGCGTACCCTTGTTTTACTCCTAATGGTCTTAGCCCGGATTCACCCCCCAGAACCCGGGTTTTTTTTGCCTGGGATTTGGCCGCGTCAGCCAGCGACGTGAGCCAGCGGGAACAGGCGTTTGAAGTTCTCGGTGGTCTGCTCGGCAAAACGCTCGTAGGACTCGCCACGCAGCATTGCCAGGTAATCCGCCACATCACGCACGTACTCGGGCAGGTTTGGCTTGCCGCGATGAGGAATCGGCGCCAGGTACGGCGAGTCGGTTTCCACCAGCAAGCGGTCGGCCGGCACTTGGCGCGCAACGTCGCGCAGGGCGTCGGCGTTGCGGAAGGTGACGATGCCCGACAGGGAAATGTAGAACCCCAGGTCCAGGGCCGCCTTGGCCATGTCCCAGTCCTCGGTGAAGCAATGCAACACGCCGGCTTGGGGCAGCGCGGCTTCGCGCAGCAGGGTCAGGGTGTCGGCACGGGCGCCACGGGTGTGGACGATCACCGGTTTGCCGGTCTGCTGGGCGGCTTGCAAGTGCAGGCGGAACGAAGCCTGCTGCAACTCGGCGGCTTCGGGCTCGTAGTGGTAATCCAGGCCAGTTTCGCCGATGGCCACTACGCGCGGGTGATTGAGCTCAGTCAGCAGCCAGTCGAGGGCAGGGGCTTCGCCAGGCTTCAGGTCCAGCGGGTGAATGCCCACCGAGCAATCCACATCAGCGTAGCGATCAGCCAGGGCCTTGACGTCGGCCGCGTTTTCCGCGCTGACGCCGATGCACAGGAAGTGCCCTACTCCGCGCTGGCGCGCGGCTTCGAGGGCAGCATCAAGGGAACCGCCGTGCTGGGTCAGGTCAAGGCGATCGAGGTGGCAATGGGAATCTACGAGCATAGGGATCTACAACTTCAGTCACGAAAAGTGTCTGGCCGACGATACACCTGTCGGCCACAGAATTTAACGGCGGCCGAGCAAGCCAACCCACTGCACCAGCAGCGCCTCAAGCAACAGCACGCGGTTAAGGTTGGCCTTGCCGAGTACCTTCTGGCGCTGGGCGAGGATCCAGTCCTGGATCGTCAGCACCTTCTCCTGGGCACTTTTCTGCGCCAGGTACTGCACCACTTTGCGCATGTCCGGCAGGCCCAGGCCGTTTTCATCCTGGGTCAGCTGGTAGCGCAGGATCAGGCTCGACCAGTCGCAGAACCAGTCAAACAGCAGCAGCAGGGGAATGTCCTTCCAGGCGCTTTCGGCCAGTTGAGTGGCGGACACTTCCTGCTTGATAAGTTTCTTCACGCCTTCCACCACCAGCGCGCGTTGCTCACGCACGCCCTGGGCTTGCAGCTTGACCGCCGCCAACGGCGAACCGGCCGCCAGGGTCAGCAGTTCGACCCGCTCGTCCTGACCGCAGTCCGGCAACGCCTGCGCGAGCCATTCGAGGCTCATGGCCTCGCTCGGCAGCGGGCACGCCTGCTGTACACAACGGCTGCGGATGGTCGGCAACAAACGGCTGGACTGGTGGCTGACCAGCAACAGCACGGTATCGCCGGACGGCTCTTCGAGGCTCTTGAGCAAGGCGTTGGCGGCGTTGATGTTCATCGCCTCCACCGGTTCGATCAACACGACCTTGCGCCCGCCCATCTGCGCGGTCTGCACCACGAAGCTGACGAGGTCGCGCACCTGGTCGACCTTGATCGCCTTGTCGGCCTCCTCGGGCTCCAACAGGTAGTTATCCGGATGACTGCCGGCCTTGAGCAGCAGGCAGGACTTGCACTCGCCGCAAGCTTCCAGGCTGACCGGGCGCTGGCACAGCAGGCTGGCCATGAGGCGCTCGGCCAGGTCACGCTTGCCGATCCCGGCCGGCCCATGCAACAGGTAGGCGTGGGCGTGCTGCGCGCGGCCGGCCAGTTGTTGCCACAGGCTGTCCTGCCACGGGTAGGCTTCAGCCACGGGCGCGCTCCAGCAGTGTCGGCAACAGCGCGTCGATGGCGTGCTGCACCTGGGCCAGCGGTTGGGCGGCGTCCAGCAGGTAGTAGCGCGCAGGTTCGGCCGCGGCACGCTTGAGGAACGCGGTGCGTACGGCGTCAAAGAAGGCCTGGCCTTCCAGCTCGAAGCGATCCAGGCGACCCCGGGCGCTGGCGCGAGCCAGGCCCACTTCCACCGGCAGGTCGAAGACCAGGGTCAGATCAGGGCGCAGGTCGCCTTGAACGAAGGTTTCCAGGGTGGCGATGCGTTCCAGGGACAGGCCCCGACCACCGCCCTGGTAGGCATAGGTGGAGTCGGTGAACCGGTCGCAGATCACCACGGCACCGCGTGCCAGGGCCGGACGAATCACTTCGGCCAGGTGCTGGGCACGGGCGGCGAACACCAGCAGCAGCTCGGTGTCCGGGTTCATCTGCTCTTCACCTGGCGCCAGCAGCACTTCGCGGATACGCTCGGCCAGCGGCGTGCCACCGGGCTCACGGGTCAACACCACCTCAATGCCTTCGCTGCGCAGACGCCCAGCCAGGTAATCACGGTTGGTGCTTTTGCCGGCGCCTTCGGGGCCTTCCAGGGTTATAAACAAGCCAGTCACAGGCAGTCCTTAGTCAGAATTATTGCGGGTTTTGCGGCGCTTCAACATCTGGCGCAGACTCGGCCGGCTTTTCAACGGGCACATCGGCCGGCGGCGTTGCATCTTCCGCAGGCTTCACCACTGGCGCCGGGCTGGAGCGATAATCGGCGCGGCGCTTGAGCTGGAACTCCCGCACGGCGGCATTATGCGCATCCAGATCATCAGAGAAAATATGGCTGCCATCACCTCGGGCAACAAAATACAGGCTGCTGCCCGGCACCGGGTTCAGCGCGGCATGAATCGCCTCGCGGCCGACCATGGCGATGGGCGTCGGCGGCAGGCCGGCGACCATATAGGTGTTGTAAGGGTTGGCTTCCTTGAGGTGGGCGCGGGTCAACTTGCCGTTGTAGCGCTCGCCCAGGCCGTAGATCACTGTTGGGTCGGTCTGCAACAGCATGCCGATTTTCAGGCGACGCACAAATACCCCGGCGATCTGCCCACGCTCTTCAGGCACGCCAGTCTCTTTTTCCACCAGGGAGGCCATGATCAGCGCTTGATAAGGGTCGGTGTACGGCGCATCGGGAGCGCGCTTGCTCCACTCCTGGGCGAGGACATCATCCAGGCGGTTGTAGGCTTTTTTCAGGAATTCGACGTCGGTCATGCCACGCACAAAGCGATAGGTATCGGGGAAGAATCGCCCTTCGGGAAACACGCCGGGGTGGCCGAGCTTGTCCATGACTTCGCTGTCACTAAGGCCTGCGAGGGTCTGCACGATCTTTTCATGCTTGGCCAACGCCGAGCGCACCTGACGGAAGTTCCAGCCTTCCACTAGCGTCAGGCTGTATTGCACCACTTCGCCACGCTGCCACAGGCCGATCAGGCCTTGCGCCGTCATGCCAGGGGTCATGCGGTATTCGCCGCTGTGCAGAGGCTGGCCGTCAAGGTTGAAGCGCCAGTACAGGCGCAACCAGAAGGCGCCATCCAGCACACCCTCGGCTTCCAGGCGATTGAAGGTGCCGGTGGGGGTCGCCCCGGCCGGTACGTCGAGCAATTGCTCCTGAGTCAGGTTCAAGGGCTGCTTCAGGGCCGCGTCGTATTTCCAGGCGCCATAGCCCAACAGCAAAGCCGCCGAGAACAGACCGATCAGCAGCAGTACAACCAGTTTTCGTATCAACTCAAATTTCCAATAGCGCGCGAACAATGCCTTGCAGTTTACGGGTGAGCGGCCCAACCGGCCAGCTCATCCCAGCACAACCGCGCACCGGCCAAATGCCATAAACGCTGTTGCACACGAAGACTTCGTCGGCCTGCTGCAACTGCTCAAGATCGATGTGGGCCACGGCCACCGGGAGGCCCAGTCGATCTGCCTGGGCCAGAATCTCGGCACGCATCACGCCGGCAACGCCGCAACGGGTCAGATCAGCGGTTAGTAACAAGCCGTTGCGCACGAGGAACAGGTTGCTGAACACGCCCTCGATGACACGCCCGGACACATCCAGCATCAAGCCTTCAGCGTGCTCGGCGTCTTGCCACTCGGCACGGGCGATTACCTGTTCGAGGCGATTGAGGTGCTTGAGACCGGCCAGCAACGGCTGCTCGGCCAAGCGGGTCGCACACGCAAATAGACGGATGCCGTCGACTGCATGGGCGTGAGGATAGGTAGCGGGCGGACTGCCCTGCAAAATACGGCGCACCGGCGCGCCAGGGTTGATGCCATAACCGCGCAGGCTGTCGCCACGGGTGAGGATCAACTTGAGGACACCGTCGCCGAGGGCGGCGGAATAGGCCAGCACTTCGCTGCGGATCAACCCATGATCCGCAACCAAGGCGAGGCGCCTGCAACCCTCAGCGAGGCGTTGCAGGTGACGGTCGAGCAGCACCGGCTGCCCGGCTCTGACGGCGATGGTCTCGAACAGCCCATCGCCATACGCCAGGCCGCGATCTTTCAGGGGCACGCTGTCCGCTGGCTGACCGTCGACCCAGCTGTGCATCACTCAGCGAACCGGCGGAACACCAGGGAACCGTTGGTGCCACCAAAACCGAACGAGTTGGAGATCACCACGTCGATCGGCATCGGTTGCGCTTCGTGGGGCACGAAGTTCAGGTCGCAGCCTTCGTCCGGCTCATCCAGGTTGATGGTCGGCGGAGCGACCTGGTCCTTGATGGCCATGACGCTGAAGATCGCTTCGACCGCGCCCGCCGCACCCAACAAGTGGCCGGTCATGGATTTGGTGGAGCTGACCGCCAGCTTGTAGGCATGCTCGCCGAACACCGACTTGATGGCTTCGGCTTCCGCCAAGTCGCCAGTCGGAGTCGACGTGCCGTGGGCGTTGATGTACTGCACCTGGTCCGCATTGACCTTCGCGTCACGCAGGGCGTTGGTGATGCAACGCGCAGCACCGGCACCGTCGGACGGTGGCGAAGTCATGTGGTAAGCATCGCCGCTCATGCCGAAGCCGATCAGCTCGGCGTAGATGGTGGCGCCACGCGCCTTGGCGTGTTCCAACTCTTCCAGCACCAGGGCGCCGGCACCGTCTGACAGGACGAAACCGTCACGGCCTTTGTCCCATGGACGGCTGGCGCGGGTCGGCTCGTCGTTGCGTGTCGACAGCGCACGGGACGCGCCGAAGCCGCCCATGCCGAGACCGCAGGCCGCCATCTCGGCGCCACCAGCGATCATCACGTCGGCTTCGTCATAAGCGATGTTGCGTGCAGCCATGCCGATGCAGTGCGTGCCGGTGGTGCACGCCGTGGCGATAGCGTAGTTAGGCCCCTGTGCGCCCAAGTGGATCGACAGGAAACCGGAAATCATGTTGATGATCGAGCCCGGAACGAAGAACGGTGAAATTCGACGGGGGCCGGAATCGTGCAACGTGCGGCTGGTTTCTTCGATATTGGTCAAACCGCCAATACCCGAACCCATGGCCACGCCGATGCGATCACGGTTGGCGTCGGTGACTTCCAGGCCAGCGTTACGCACTGCCTGAAAACCGGCTGCCAAGCCGTATTGAATGAACAGGTCGAGTTTGCGGGATTCTTTGACCGAGAGATATTCCTCGACATTGAAACCCTTTACCGAGCCGCCAAAACGGGTGGAATAGGCAGAAAGGTCCGTGTGTTCGATCAGACCAATACCACTGCGGCCAGCCAGAATGCCCTGCCAACTGCTCGGCACATCCGTGCCCAGTGGCGACAACATACCCATACCGGTGACTACGACGCGTCTACGCGACACAGCACTCTCCTTTTTCTAATGACGACACTTTTGCTTCAGCGCTTGTTTTTCATCAGGGCTAAAGAAAAAACCGCACGCCGTTACAGCAGTGCGGTTTTTCCCTGACAGCAAGCGACGACTACAAACTATTACGCCTGGTGGCTAGTAACGTAGTCGATAGCAGCTTGAACAGTAGTGATTTTTTCAGCTTCTTCGTCCGGGATTTCGGTCTCGAATTCCTCTTCCAGAGCCATCACCAGCTCAACGGTGTCAAGGGAATCGGCACCCAGGTCTTCTACGAAGGAAGCAGTGTTGACCACTTCTTCTTCTTTAACGCCCAGTTGCTCGGCGACGATTTTCTTGACGCGCTCTTCGATGGTGCTCATACCTTGTTTAACTCCTAATGGACAAATTCAGGCAGCTGGCCAGTGGGTAAGTGTATAGAAAGCCATTTCAGCTTTTCAACTGAAAGCTTCACCCTGTACCCGGTCGGCCACCTGCCTATAAATTAAGTTGCAGCTTTATAACGGATTTTAGACAGCTCGTATGACATTTTTTTGAAGCGATCCGTCACAATTTAACTCATGTACATCCCGCCGTTCACCGGGATTGTAGCCCCAGTCACGTATGCCGCACCGTCGGATGCCAGGAAAGTGACCACATTCGCGATCTCTTGAGCCTGGCCCAGACGGCCCAGCGGAATCTGCGTCAGCAAAGCTTCACGCTGTGCTTCCGGCAGTTCGCGGGTCATATCGGTGTCGATGAACCCTGGGGCCACCGAGTTGACCGTAATCGACCGCGAGCCGACTTCACGTGCCAAGGCACGGCTGAAACCTTCCAGACCGGCTTTGGCGGAGGCGTAGTTTACTTGGCCTGCGTTGCCCATGGCACCCACTACGGAGCCAATATTGATAATTCGGCCCCAACGCGCCTTGGTCATACCGCGCAAAACGCCCTTGGACAGGCGAAACAGACTGTTCAAGTTGGTGTCGACCACGTCGTACCACTCGTCGTCTTTCATGCGCATCATCAGGTTATCGCGGGTGATACCGGCGTTGTTCACCAGAATCGCCGGCGCACCGAATTGTGCGGTGATCTCGGCCAATACGGCAGCCACGGACTCATCGCTGGTCACGTTCAGCTCAAGGCCAGTGCCTTGCACGCCATTTTCCTTCAGGGTCGCGGCGATACGCTCGGCGCCCGAAGCGGACGTGGCAGTGCCGATCACAACGGCGCCCTGACGGCCCAGTTCCAGGGCGATCGCCTGGCCAATGCCACGGCTTGCGCCGGTAACCAGTGCAACTTTACCTTGCAGACTCATGCAGGCTTCTCCTTAGTTCGGGGATTAGGCCAGTGCCGCGCGAGCGGCAGCGAAGGCATCCGGGGTATTGAGGTTGGCAGTCGACACGCCGTCGGCGCAGCGCTTGTTCAGGCCGGCCAGGACTTTGCCCGGACCGCACTCGACCAGCTCGGTGGCGCCGTTGGCCGCCAGGGTCTGGACCGATTCAACCCAGCGTACGGGCTTGTAGAGTTGCTCCAGCAGGTCGCGCTTGAGGGTGTCGAGGTCGGCAGCCACGGCTGCGCTGACGTTCTGCACCAACGGGATCTGCGGCGCCTGCCAGTTGATGGCGGCGATGGACTCGGCAAAGCGCTCGGCCGCCGGGCGCATCAGCTCGCAGTGCGACGGCACGCTCACCGGCAGCGGCAACGCACGCTTGGCGCCACGGGCCTTGCAGCCTTCGATGGCACGTTCAACAGCCGCCTTGGCACCGGCGATCACCACCTGGCCAGGTGAGTTGAAGTTCACGGCGCTGACCACTTCGCCCTGGGCTGCTTCAGCACAGGCTTCGATCACCACGGCGTCGTCCAGACCCAGGATAGCGGCCATGCCGCCCTGCCCGGCCGGAACGGCCTCTTGCATCAACTGGCCACGACGCTCGACCAGCTTGACCGCCTCACCAAGGGTCAGGCTGCCCGCAGCCACCAGCGCGCTGTATTCGCCCAGGCTGTGACCGGCAACGAATGCAGGACGCGCGCCGCCTTCCGCCAGCCACAAGCGCCACAGGGCGATCGAAGCGGTCAGGATGGCCGGCTGGGTTTTATCGGTTTGATTGAGTTGCTCTTCCGGCCCTTGCTGGGTCAATGCCCACAGGTCATAACCGAGGGCGTCGGAAGCTTCTTTAAAGGTGTCCAGGATCAGCGGGTATTGCGCGCCCAACTCGGCCAACATGCCGAGGGACTGCGAACCCTGCCCTGGAAAGACGAATGCGAGGGATGTAGACATGTAACAAGCCCCTAATGATCTGGTCGTCAAAAATGCGCACTCCTACGGTGGGAGCGCACGAAACTGACAGATTGGATGGACAATTGAACTGGCCGGTCACATTTAAGCACTCTCGGGCCGATTCGCCTAAGGCAACAGGTCCTCAAGACGGCCGTGCAAGCGTTGCGGCAGGTTTTCCTGGATCTCGATCAGGGCCCGTGCTATCGCGCTTTGAAAGCCTTCTACGCCAGCCGAGCCATGGCTTTTCACCACAATGCCCTGCAAGCCCAGGAAACTCGCGCCATTATGCCGCGCCGGGGCCAGGTCGGCCTGCAGGCGACGCATCAACGGCAGCGCCAGGGCGCCAACGAGACGGGACGCCAGGTTCCGCCTGAACAAAGCCTCGATACGCGTGGCAATCATGGTCGCCAGGCCCTCGCTGGACTTGAGCAGGATATTGCCGACGAACCCGTCGCACACCACTACATCCGCCTCACCGCGATACAAGCCGTCACCCTCTACAAAGCCGATGTAGTTCAAGCCACGCGCGCCTTGCAGCAAAGTGGCGGCCAGCTTGACCTGCTGGTTACCCTTGATGTCTTCGGTACCGATATTCAGCAACGCCACCCGCGGGCGGGCCACGCCCAGCGCCTCGGCGGCCACCGAGCCCATCACCGCAAACTGGAACAGGTGCTCGGCACTGCAATCGACGTTCGCGCCCAGGTCCAGCAGTTGGCAATAGCCTTTCTGCGTTGGAATTGCCGCCACCATCGCCGGCCGGTCAATGCCGGGCAAGGTCTTGAGTACAAACCGCGACAACGCCATCAACGCCCCGGTATTGCCGGCGCTGACACAGGCTTGCACCTTGCCATCACGCAGCAGCTCCAGCGCCACGCGCATCGAAGAGTCGGGCTTGCCACGCAGGGCAGAGGCCGGCTTTTCATCCATGGTGATGATTTCGCTGGCCGGAGTAATCGTCAGGCGCGCACGATCCACCGCCGGATGGCTGGCAATCAGTTCTTCAAGTAGGGAGGGTTGACCGACAAGGGTCAGGTGCAGCGAGGGTGTTGCAGTCAGGCTGGCAATGCAGGCCTGAACAATGCTGCGGGGACCGAAGTCCCCGCCCATTGCGTCTATCGCGATGACTAGAGCAGACAAGTGATTACTCGTCAGCGCCCTTGTCGATCACTTTACGACCACGGTATACGCCTTCTGGCGATACGTGGTGACGCAGGTGAATTTCACCGGTGGTTTTTTCTACAGACAGAGTGCTCGCCGTCAGGGCATCGTGCGAACGACGCATGTCACGGGCAGAGCGGGATTTTTTGTTCTGCTGAACAGCCATAATTGATTAACTCCTAAACGTTTGGGTCACGCTTTAACTGCGCCAATACACTGAACGGGTTGGACCGCGTTACCTCGTCCTCGCTCGGTTCGGGCTCGTCATCGAGACCCGCCGGCTGCTGGCATTCTTCCGGATGATGAGCAGGCACAATGGGCAAGGCGAGCAGAAGCTCCTCCTCGATCAGTGCATGCAGATCCAAAGGATCTTCGCCCAGTTCCAGCACGTCATAACCTTTCGGCAACGACTGGGTATTCGCACCCTCCTTCACCACAGCATAACTGCACTCGCTGTGGATCGGCAGGGTGACCAGCTCAAGACAACGCTGGCAAACCATTTTGACCTCGGTGTCGATAAAGCTGTGGATTACCACAGACTTACGTTCATCTCGTTCAAAAACGAATTTGGCCTGCACCGTACCGACAGTGTCGGAAAGCGGGTCGCAGAGTCTCTCCAAATCGGCCAGCAGCAACTCACCTTGAAGGGAAGTGCCACGATCAGCCAATTTGCGCGGGTCAACGTGAGGTGGAATCGGGTCATTCAACATAGGCGCAGCATTATAGGGATGCACCCAGCCATGTCAAAGGAAATTCAGCCCTGTGCGTCAGCCGGTCGCCCCGCTAGAATCCCCGGCAGCCCTGAGGAGACGCCCATGCTGCCTTTATTACTCGCATCCAGCTCGGTTTATCGCCGGGAATTGCTGAGCCGCCTGCACCTGCCGTTCATCTGCAGTTCGCCGGATATCGACGAAAGCCACCGTGAAAATGAGTCCGCCGTGGAACTGGTCAAGCGCCTGGCCGAACAGAAAGCCCGCGCCCTCGCCGCCAGCCATCCAGGGCATTTGATTATAGGCTCCGACCAGGTCGCGGCGCTCGACGGCCGGATCATCGGCAAACCGCACACCTTCGAAAACGCTCGCGAACAACTGTTGGCCGCCAGTGGCAAGCGTGTGAGTTTCCTGACTGGCCTGGCGCTGCTCAATGCCGAGACAGGCCGCTGCCAGGTCGACTGCGTACCTTTTACGGTGCACATGCGTGAGTTGGACGCTGAACGCATCGAGCGTTACCTGCGCATAGAGCAGCCCTATGACTGCGCAGGCAGTTTCAAGGCTGAAGGGCTGGGCGTGAGCCTGTTTCAAAGCACCGAAGGACCGGATGCGACGAGCCTGGTAGGCCTGCCACTGATCCGACTGGTAGATATGCTGCTGGCCGAAGGCGTACAGACCCCCTGAGCACACCAAGACCAAATGTGGGAGGGGGCTTGCCCCCGATAGCAGAGGATCAGCCAACTAACCCGTAGCTGACCCACCGCAATCGGGGGCAAGCCCCCTCCCACATTTTGATCTACATGTAACCTGCGGCTCAGCGCAAGGTCGGGCCTTGGAAGCCCATATAGAAGGCCAGCTTCTCCGCCACGCTGGCACCGAGCCGCTTGGAGAAACGATCAAACGGCGATTCTTCCACCGTGAAATCCACCAGCTCCTTCTCGCCAATCACATCCCGCGCCACCGAACTGGCACTGCCCAGGCCGTCGATCAGACCCAGCGGCAACGCCTGCTCGCCCGACCACACCAGCCCAGAGAACAGTTCCGGATGATCCTTGTCCTTCAGGCGATCGCCGCGCCCCTGCTTCACGCTGGCGATGAACTGGCGATGGGTGGTGTCGAGCACGCCCTGCCAGAACTGAGTCTCGTCAGCCTTCTGCGGCTGGAACGGATCAAGGAACGACTTGTGCTCGCCCGACGTGTAGGTGCGACGCTCCACCCCCAGTTTCTCCATGGTGCCGACAAACCCGTAACCGGCCGCCGTCACACCAATGGACCCCACCAGGCTAGCCTTGTCGGCGTAAATCTGATCAGCAGCACTGGCGATGTAATAAGCACCCGAAGCCCCCAGGTCGGAAATCACCGCATACAGCTTGATATCAGGGTGCAGGCCACGCAGACGGCGAATCTCGTCATACACATAGCCGGACTGCACCGGACTGCCACCCGGGCTGTTGATGCGCAGGATCACGCCCTTGACCTTGGGGTCTTCAAACGCAGCACGCAGGCTGCTGACGATGCTGTCGGCGCTGGCGGACTCCTTGTCGGCAATCACCCCGCGCACTTCGATCAACGCGGTGTAATTGGCGCCACGGGTTGCGCTTTTTTCCATGTCCATCAGCGGGCTGAACAAGGCGAGCATGGCGATAAGCCAGACGAACGTCAGCAACTTGAAGAAAATCCCCCAACGCCGTGCACGACGCTGCTCCTGAACGCTGGCCAAAAGGGTTTTCTCCAGCAGCTTCCAGCTTTTGTCATCACTGCTTTCAGCCTTTTCGGGCGCTTTCCACTCGTCATTCATGCCATCAACCCCAGCAAAGACTTATCGGACCCGGCCGAGCCAGGCCTGCAATTCGGAAAAATGATCGATCGTCAGACGCGGCTCGTATTGCTGCAAGGCCTCGGCAGCCTGGGCGCCATAACTGACCGCCACGCTGTCCATGCCCGCATTGCGCGCCATCATCAAGTCGAAGGAAGCATCACCCACCATCAAGGCCTGGCGTGGCGACACGCCGCAATGGGCCAGGATCTGCTCCAGCATCAGAGGGTGAGGCTTGCTGGCAGTTTCATCGGCGGCACGGGTGATATCGAAATAATCTTCCCAACCGTGAGCCTTGAGCACACGGTCCAGCCCGCGACGCGCCTTGCCGGTGGCGACCGCCAGGTGATAACCCTCGGCGCGGAACGCCTCCAGAGACTGCACCACACCGTCGAACAACGGCGAAGGTGTGGCCTCCAGGGCGATGTAGTGATCGGCATAGTGATCACGGAAGGTGACCAGTTCGGCGTCACTGATCTCGGGGTACAAGGTACGAATCGCCTCAGGCAGGCCCAGGCCGATAATGCCCTTGACCGCATGATCGGTGCACAGCGCGTAGCCCGAGCGGGTCGACGCCGCATGCATCGACTCGACAATCCGGCCAATGGAGTTGGCCAGAGTGCCGTCCCAATCGAAAATCAGCAGTTTGTAATCAAGGTGCGACACTCAAGCGCTCCACGGTCTTGGCCCACATTTCATCGACCGGCGCCTGCAGCTTCAACTCGCCACCATCGGGCAGCGGCACGGTGAGCATGTAAGCGTGCAGGAACAGGCGCTTGCCGCCCAGATCGCGGATCTCCTTGGAGAAATCCTCGTCGCCGTACTTGGTATCGCCAGCGATGCAATGACCAGCGTGCAAGGTGTGCACGCGGATCTGGTGGGTACGCCCGGTCACCGGCTTGGCCTCGACCAGGGTGGCGAAGTCACCGAAGCGGCGCAGCACCTTGAACAGGGTCAGGGCCTCTTTGCCCTCCTCGTCCACTTCCACCATGCGCTCGCCGGAACGCAGGTTGCTCTTCTGCAACGGCGCACGGACGCTCTTGATGGAACTGGCCCAGTTGCCGCGCACCAGCGCCATGTAGCGCTTGTCCACACCATCGCCACGCAGGGCGGTGTGCAGGTGGCGCAACATGCTGCGTTTCTTGGCGATCATCAGCAGGCCAGAGGTGTCGCGGTCCAGGCGATGGACCAGCTCCAGCTCCTTGGCGTCCGGGCGCAACTGACGAAAGGCTTCGATCACGCCGAAATTCAGCCCACTGCCGCCGTGAACCGCAATGCCGCAAGGCTTGTTGATCACGATCAGCTTGTTGTCTTCGAAGACAATCGAGGCTTCCAGGCGCTGCAACAACCCCTGCGCCAAGGGCACAGGCTCGTCACGCTCCGGCACGCGAACCGGCGGCACACGGACGATATCGCCCGCCTGCAACTTGTACTCGGGCTTGATCCGGCCCTTGTTCACCCGCACTTCACCTTTACGCAAGATGCGGTAAATCAAGGTCTTGGGCACGCCTTTGAGCCTGGCCAGGAGAAAATTGTCGATGCGTTGGCCGGCATATTCCGGCGAGACCTCAAGCAGCTGGACGCTGGGGGTCTGGGGGGCGGTAGTCGTCATGGCGGCGATGATAACAATTTTTTATGGAATTGAAGCACTTAATCATTGCTGCTATAGTCGCGAACGCCGCCAAAAGCGGCCTGGACAGAGGACTTGCGGCAAACTGCCGGCCCTGACCATCGCAATTCATCAGGACGCGAGGCCGTCCTACGGGGCTTTCGCCACCCTGGAAGGCTCAAGATTGTAACAAGCGCAGGTGACATGAGGCCTGAAGCGAGTGCAGAAAGCAGAGTGAATACTCGCATTCTGCGCCGATATTTACGGCCAGTTCACAAAGTGCAGTCAGTCTTGGACCAGACCACGGCGAATACTTCGGAAACAACGCCTGTTAAGAGCTGAGTGAGAGCGCAACCGCCCACACCTAGTCTTGTTTAGCCATGAGCGTGGACTCCCCATTGGAGAACACGGTAAATGCCAACCCGCTGCGGATTCTGCGCGCGGCAGCACCCGAATTATCAGGGATACGTGTAGGGTGGAGATGCACAACCGTCGGACTGTGTAGCACTAGGCTTATATTTAGACGCTTCATCTCGTCCACAGTCGCCGGTTGATTCCTCCTCCTGACCTTAGCTTTTGTTGAAGTGGTGCCTTTGTCACCACCGCTAACAAGCAGGACGCGTCCGTCGCGATACCGGCCCAATTGGCTGGTTTTTGCTGGACACTGGAGTGGCCAACCACTCTTGACGCACCTGACACCGACCGTGAGAAGTCGTGTGTGCCGAACGCCGTTTCCGGCAGCCCGGAAACCGACGGTACAACATGAAAAGAATGCTGATTAACGCAACTCAACCCGAAGAGTTGCGTGTTGCACTGGTAGATGGCCAACGCCTCTACGACCTGGACATCGAATCCGGTGCACGCGAGCAAAAGAAGGCCAACATCTATAAAGGCCGTATTACTCGCATCGAACCAAGCCTTGAGGCTGCCTTTGTCGATTTCGGCTCCGAGCGCCACGGCTTCCTGCCACTCAAAGAAATCTCCCGCGAATACTTCAAGAAAGCCCCTGAAGGCCGCGTGAACATTAAGGACGTCCTGAGCGAAGGCCAGGAAGTCATCGTCCAGGTAGAAAAAGAAGAACGTGGCAACAAGGGCGCAGCCCTGACCACCTTCATCAGCCTGGCCGGCCGTTACCTGGTCCTGATGCCAAACAACCCACGTGCCGGCGGCATTTCCCGTCGCATCGAAGGCGAAGAGCGCAACGAACTGCGTGAAGCGCTGAACGGCCTGATCGCACCGGCCGACATGGGCCTGATCGTTCGCACTGCAGGCCTGGGCCGCAGCAGCGAAGAAATGCAGTGGGACCTCGACTACCTGCTGCAACTGTGGACCGCTATCAAAGAAGCGTCCCTGGATCGTTCCGCGCCGTTCCTGATCTATCAGGAAAGCAACGTGATCATCCGCGCCATCCGCGATTACCTGCGCCAGGACATCGGCGAAGTGCTGATCGACAGCGTTGAAGCCCAGGACGAAGCCCTGACCTTCATCCGCCAGGTGATGCCGCAGTACGCCAGCAAGATCAAGCTGTACGAAGACAGCGTTCCGCTGTTCAACCGCTTCCAGATCGAAAGCCAGATCGAGACCGCCTTCCAGCGCGTGGTCGAACTGCCTTCCGGTGGCTCCATCGTGATCGACCCGACCGAAGCCCTGGTGTCCATCGACATCAACTCGGCGCGTGCGACCAAAGGCAGCGACATCGAAGAAACCGCCCTGCAGACCAACCTGGAAGCGGCTGAAGAAATCGCCCGCCAGTTGCGCCTGCGTGACATCGGCGGCCTGATCGTGATCGACTTCATCGACATGACCCCGGCCAAGAACCAGCGCGCCGTGGAAGAAAAAGTCCGCGAATGCCTGGAAGCTGACCGTGCCCGTGTACAGGTCGGCCGCATTTCGCGCTTCGGCCTGCTGGAAATGTCCCGTCAGCGCCTGCGTCCATCCCTGGGCGAGAGCAGCGGCATCGTCTGCCCGCGTTGCAACGGCACCGGCATCATCCGTGACGTTGAATCGCTGTCGCTGGCGATCCTGCGCCTGATCGAAGAAGAAGCCCTGAAAGACCGCACCGCAGAAGTCCGCGCGCAAGTGCCGATCCCGGTTGCAGCGTTCCTGCTCAACGAAAAGCGCAACTCGATCACCAAGATCGAACTGCGCACCCGTGCCCGTATCGTCATCCTGCCGAACGATCACCTCGAAACCCCGCACTTCGAAGTGCAGCGCCTGCGTGACGACAGCCCGGAAGCCCACAGCGGCCAGTCCAGCTACGAAATCGCCGCTGCCGCTGCCGAAGTGGAAGAAGTCCAGCCTGCCGCCGCGACCCGCACCCTGGTTCGCCAGGAAGCCGCAGTCAAGACCGCGCCGGCCCGCGCCAACGCACCGGTTCCGACCGAAGTCGCCGCGCCAGTTGCCGCACCGGCCGCCCTGCCTGAGCCAAGCCTGTTCAAAGGCCTGGTGAAGTCGCTGGTCAGCCTGTTCGCCACCAAGGAAGAGCCAGCTGCTCCGGTTGTGGTTGAGAAACCTGCCGCCGAGCGCCCTGCGCGCAACGAAGAACGTCGCAACGGTCGCCAGCAGAGCCGTAACCGCAATGGTCGTCGTGACGAAGAGCGCAAGCCGCGCGAAGAACGTGCACCGCGTGAAGAACGCGCTCCACGCGAAGAACGTGCACCGCGTGAAGAACGCGCTCCACGCGAAGAGCGTGCCCCTCGCGAAGCCCGTGAAGAAACCCCGACCGTAGAACGCGCACCACGCGAAGAGCGCGCACCGCGCACTCCACGTGCCCCGCGTGAAGACCGCAAGCCACGTGGCGAGCGTGAAGAACGTGTGCGCGAACTGCGTGAGCCGCTGGACGCAGCACCTGCTGTAGCCGGTGCCGCCGCTGCTGCTACCGAAGAGCGTCCAGCTCGCCAGCCGCGTGAAGAGCGTGCGCCACGTGAAGAACGCCAACCTCGCGCCCCGCGTGAAGAGCGTCAACCACGTGCCGAACAAGCCGCTGCCGCCAGCGAAGAAGAAGTGCTGACCGGCGAAGAGCAACTGCAGGAAGACGGTCAGGAAGGCGCCGAAGGCGATCGTCCACGCCGCCGCTCCCGTGGCCAGCGTCGTCGCAGCAACCGTCGTGAGCGTCAACGTGATGCCAACGGCAACGTGATCGAAGGCTCGGAAGAGACCGGCGAAAACGCAGAAGCCGCTACCAGCGAACCGACTGGCGCCGAACTGGCTGCCGGCCTGGCCGTTACCGCTGCGGTTGCCAGCTCGGTCATCAGCGCACCGGCTGAAGCCCAGGCTCACGAACAGGCTGAACGTGCCACTGCTGCTGTTGAAGAAACCGTAGCGGTTGAAGCACCTGCTGCCGAGACCCCAGTGGTTGAAGCGCCGGTTGTTGAAGCGCCTGCAGTTGAAGCGCCAGTCGTAGAGGCTCCAGTTGTCGAAGCCACTACCCCAATCGAAGCGCCGGTTGTTCCGGAAGTGGAAGTTGCCCAGGCACCTGAAACCCAACCAGAAGTCGAAGTGACGGTTGTTGAGCCGGCACCTGTGGTTGAGCCTGAGGCCGTGGTTGAAGCACCGGTTGTCGAAGCCGTTCCAGAAGTGCGTGAAGTTCGCGAAGAACAGACCGCCTTCCAATGGACCGCCGAACCAGCCGCTCCGGTTGAAGCGCCAGAATCTGCCCCAGCGGTAGAAGAAGCGCCAGCACCGGTTGCCGAAGTCGTGGTTGCCGAGCCAGCCCCAGTGGTTGAGCCTGCTCCGGTCGCAGAACCTGCACCCGCAGTTGAAGCGCCGGTAGCTGCCGAAGTGGCAGCGCCAGTGGTTGAAGCCGCACCGGTCAGCGCCCTGACCGAAAATGGCCGTGCACCGAACGATCCACGTGAAGTGCGTCGTCGTCGCAAGGAAGCTGAAGCCGCAGCAGCTGCTGCCGCAGCACAGGAAGCAGAACACGAGAGCAAACCTCTCGCCTGATTCCAGCAACCACTAAAAAGCCCCGCCTGAGTGATCAGGCGGGGCTTTTTTATTGATTACTGGTTTCTGGCTTGGAACCCATTCAACTGTAGGAGCCGGCTTGCCGGCGATAGCGGTATACCCGCCAACTCACCTTTGACTGATACACCGCAATCGCTGGCAAGCCAGCTCCTACAGTTAGCGTGCAGAGAAATTCAAAGATTGCGGCAGGTCGACGTCCCAGAGTACGCCGGGGTCATCTACTGGCACCTCCCGTACCGTCGCCTGAGCAAACAATGGCCTGGCGCCGCGATCACCCGTCAAGGCCATCAGCCCAGCCCCCAATGCCTGGCCAAACGCCACGGGATGCCCGTAGCGCCCATCCTGCAACGGCACGCTGATACCGCCCTCCTCCAGCCCATCGATCACCCGCTCAATACTCGACGACCGGATAAACGGCATGTCCCCCAGCACCACCAGCCAGCCATCTGCCGGGCCACTGGCCGCCACCGCCGCCGCGATGCTGTCGCCCATACCGGCCGAACGCAGCAGCAGCACTTCGCAGCCATAGGTTTCAGCCAACCGAATGACATCCGTACGATCAGGTGCCGTCACCACCCAACGCTTCACGACGCACTCCGGCAGGTTCACCAGCACCTGCTCGATCACCGGCCGCACCTTGCCGTCCAGGCCAACGCAATCCGCCAACAACTTGTCCTTGTCCGCCCCGGCTTCGGCGCGGAAACGACTGCCCTGCCCCGCCGCCAGCACAATCGCAGTGACTGTCACTCAGCAACCACCGGCAACGGCTTCTTCTGCATCGGTGCCACGCCGTTCTTGATCGCGACAATTTCCGCCATCAACGACAACGCAATTTCGGCCGGCGTGTGGCTGCCAATATGCAAGCCGATCGGCCCATGCAAGCGCGCAATCGCCTCCGCCGACAACCCCAGCGCCGCGAGATTCTCCCGACGTTTCTGGGTGTTCACACGCGAACCGAGGGCGCCGATGTAGAACGCCGAGGAATTCAGCGCCGTGAGCAACGCCATATCATCCAGGCGCGGGTCATGGGTGAGGCAGACGATGGCCGTGCGCTCATCGGTCTGGATGTTCAGCACCGCTTCATCGGGCATGCCCGGTACAAAGCGGCCGTGCTGCTCTTCCCAGCCGTAGACGAATTCGTCGCGCGGGTCGCAGATCAGCACTTCGAAATCCAGCAAGCGCGCCATTTCCGCCACATAACGCGACAACTGGCCGGCGCCGATCAACAGCAGGCGCCAGCGCGGGCCATAGATGGCGCGCAAGCGTTCGCCATCGAAGGTCACGACATCCGTCTTGCTCGCGCCGCTCAAGGTGACCTTGCCGGTGCCCAGGTCAAGCTCGCGTGCGACGATCTGATGATCTTCACACCGCGCCAGCAGTTCAGACACCCACTCCCACTCGTCCACGCGTTCCTCGGTCAGGCGCAGGGTGCCACCGCATGGCAGACCAAAACGCGCAGCTTCATCGCGGGTGACACCGTAGGTCACCAACTGCACAGGCGGCCCGTCTTCAGGCAAGCGACCATCCTGCAGGCGTGCAATCAAGTCATCCTCGATGCAACCACCCGACACCGAGCCGATCACCACACCATCGCCGCGCAACGCCAGCATCGCCCCTGGCGGGCGTGGTGCGCTGCCCCAGGTCTGGACCACGCTGTACAACACTACTCGCTGCCCGGCGCGGCGCCATTCGAGCACGCTGCGCAGGACATTCAAATCAACACTGTCCACAAAACCTCCTGCAAGCGTCACAAACGATTCACTTACTGTAAAACAAAAGCAGCCAAAGTAATGCGCCAGAAACGCAAACGCCCCGAACCAGTCGGGGCGTTTGTGGGTGGCTGTGGCGTCAGGTCACGCCAGCAGCGGCTTACTTGACGACAGGTGCAGGGCCTTCAGCCACGCCCAGGTCATCCAGCTCGCGGGTTTCCGAGATACCGGTACCGCCGGACGCCAGCTCGCTTTGCAGCTTGTCGGTGTCCAGTTCCTTGACCCACTTGGCCACAACGATGGTGGCAACCGCGTTACCCACCAGGTTGGTCAGCGCGCGAGCTTCGGACATGAAGCGGTCGATACCCAGGATCAGCGCCAAGCCGGCAACCGGCAGGTGGCCTACGGCCGACAGGGTGGCAGCCAGTACGATGAAGCCCGAACCGGTCACACCTGCAGCGCCTTTGGAGGACAGCAGCAGCACCAGCAGCAGGGTGATCTGGTGGGTGATGTCCATGTGGGTGTCAGTCGCCTGGGCGATGAACACGGCAGCCATGGTCAGGTAGATCGAAGTACCGTCGAGGTTGAAGGAGTAGCCGGTTGGAATCACCAGGCCTACTACGGATTTCTTCGCGCCCAGACGCTCCATCTTGATCAGCATACGTGGCAGTGCGGATTCGGAAGACGAAGTACCCAGAACGATCAGCAGCTCTTCACGGATGTAGCGGATCAATTTGATCACGCTGAAACCGTGGGCGCGGCAGATACCACCCAGCACCACCAGCACGAACAGGATGCAGGTGATGTAGAAGCAGATCATCAGTTGGCCCAATTGCACCAGGGAACCCACACCGTAGGCACCGATGGTGAACGCCATGGCACCCAGGGCACCGATTGGCGCGAGCTTCATGATCATGTTGATGATGTTGAACATCACGTGGGCGAAGCGATCAATGAAGTCCAGCACCGGCTTGCCGTAGGCACCCAGGCGATGCAGGGCGAAACCGAAGATCACCGAGAACATCAGCACTTGCAGGATGTCGCCGTTGGCGAAGGCGCCGACGATGGTGTTAGGGATCACATTGAGGATAAAGCCGACGATGCTCTGGTCTTTACCGGCAGTGACGTAGGCCGCCACTTTGGAGGCGTCCAGGGTCGCTACGTCGATGTGCATGCCGGCGCCCGGTTGCACGACGTTCACCACGATCAGGCCGATCAGCAGCGCGATGGTCGAAACGATTTCGAAGTACAGCAGCGCGTAGCCGCCGGTCTTGCCGACCGATTTCATGCTTTGCATGCCAGCGATGCCGCTGACAACGGTGCAGAAGATGATCGGGGCGATGACCATTTTGATCAGTTTGATGAACCCGTCACCCAGTGGCTTGAGGGCCACACCAGTCTGCGGGTAGAAGTGACCGAGCAAAATACCGATAACGATTGCAACGATCACCTGGAAGTACAGGGATTTGTAGATTGGCTGACGAGTCGTCATTGCAAAGTTCCTCAATCGTCCCGTGTGGCAAAGATCCGCCATTGCCCACGACACTTGAATTGCGAACCCTCCTGCACTGGAGGGATTTGTTGTTTGCGAGCCCTGTAGGAACAAGCCTGCGCTGTAATCCCTATCGCAAACGCCGTGCCACTTTACTGAAAAACCCTGAAGGCCTTTAGACATCAGGGCTTGGGGTTTTGAAGCGCCCCTTCACGCAGCAAAACAGATGGCGGATTTCCGCCCACTCGTCCAATCCCGTCCTACAATTTGGCGGATATCCGCCTTGTGACCGCATTCGGGGCTGACTACCATCAGCCCTCCATGGACGAGGCCTTCGCATGCGTGAACGTACCATCGCCAGTCATTACGCCAGGGCGGCCCTCGGCGGGGCGCGTCGGGCCGGCTATGACTACTCGGGCTTGCTGCAGCAGGTGGGCATTACCCCGGAACTGCTGACCGAACCCCGCGCCCGTATCGCGCCGGAGCAGTTCACCCGCCTGCTGCAAATGCTGTGGCTGGCACTGGACGACGAATACCTGGGGTTCGCCGACGGCCCGAGTAAACGCGGCACCTTCGCCATGATGTGCCACGCATTGATCCACTGCCGCACCCTGGAGAAGGCTCTGGAACGCGGTTTATTATTTTATAGCCTATTCCCACAAGGCCCGCGCTGGCAGCTGACACGCGAAGGCGAAATGGCCCGCTTGAGCCTGGACGACTCGCAGTTGTGGGATCCGGATCATTTCTTGAGTGAGTGCCTGCTGGTGATCTGGCATCGACTGGGCAGTTGGCTGATAGGCCAACGTATCCGGCTGCATCAGGCCACTTTCAGCTACCCAATGCCGGCGCACGCCGGTGAATATGACCTACTGTTTCCCTGTGCGCAGGTATTCGGTGCACCGAACAGCAGCCTGGTGTTCCCCGCGCGCTATTTGAACCTGCCGTTGTTGCAGGATGAACGCACCCTCAAGCACTTCCTCGAGCGCTCACCCGCCGACTTGCTCTCTCGTCCGGATGAAGGCGACAGCTTGAGCAGCCAGCTACGCCGCTTGCTCAGCCGCGACCGCACGCCCTGGCCGGACCTGGAAGCCGTCGCCCAGCACCTGCATATCAGCCCGCAGACCCTGCGCAGGCATTTGCGTGAAGAAGGCACCAGCTTTCAGGCGCTCAAGGATGAGTTGCGGCGAGACATCGCCATCTATCATTTGGGCCGGGCGGATTTGTCGTTGCAGGAGATTGCCGAACAGCTCGGGTTTTCGGAACCGTCGGCGTTTCATCGGGCGTTCAAGAAGTGGACGGGGCTGACGCCGGGGGCTTATCGAGCGCAGGAGAGTTAGAGGAGAAAGATGTTTTTGTGGTGAGCAGGCTTGCCCACCCGCCACAAAAACCGATCAAACGGCCGGGAAGTGAATCTTGAACGCGGCGCCGCCCAGAGGCGAATCCCCCAAGGTCAGCCGAGCGCCATAACTTTCAATGATGTCCTTGACCACCGCCAAGCCGATCCCCTGCCCCGGATGTTGGCGGTCCAGCCGTTCACCTCGCTGCAGAATCCTTGCACGCTGATCCGGCGGCACACCAGGGCCATCATCCTCAATACACAGCTCACTGCCTTCGAGGTTTTCCACGAAGCTGATGCGCACTTCGCTCAAACACAGGCGGTAGGCGTTTTCCAGCAGGTTACCGAGCAGCTCCAGCAAGGCGCCCTTCTCGATCGGCACGTCGCATGCTTGCGGCAGTTCAAAGGACACGGTGACGCCTTTGTCGCGGTAGACCTTGTCCAGCGTGTCGCACAGGCTTTGCAGCACCGGTTCCAGCCGCACCTGGTGACGCACCAGGCCGCTTTTTCGCAGGCTGGCGCGCTGCAACTGGTAGCTGATCTGCTGGCTCATGCGCTCGATCTGCGATTGCAGCACCCAGGCCTGGTCGCGGTCTTCCGGGCGCTGGGCCATGTCTTCGCTCACACCTTGCAGTACGGCGAGCGGGGTTTTCAGGCTGTGGGCTAGGTCGTCGAGGGAATCACGGTAACGCGCCCGTTGCTCACGCTCGCTGTGCAGCAAACGGTTGAGGGAGCCGGTGAGGCGTAACAATTCACGGGGGTGTTGTTCGGACAGGCTTTCGCGAGTACCGCCTTCGATCTGGTCAAGTTCCTGGCTCAGTCGCCGCAGGGCTTGCAAACCCCAGGTCAGGCCCAGCCAGAGCAAGGTCAGCAGCACCAGCAACGCGGCGCCAAAGCCCAGGTAGAGGTTTTCGCGCAAGCCTTCGAGGGTCAGTTGGTATTCGCGCACCGGCTGCAGGGCAACGATACTGAACGCCGCACTCTTGCCGCCCAGCAGCCTGACCTCGACGTCGTAGACGAAGAATTCCTGGCCGTTGGCCTCACGGATCCGCGCAAATTCATTGCCGCGCCCGTCGTAGCGCGGCTTGTAGTTGATGTTTTCTTCCTTGGTCGCCCGCGAACGCCACACCAAGTGACCTTCACGGTCATAGATGTAGCCGAGCAAGCGGCTGTCGGTGAGGTTGAAGCGCTCATCCGGCAACTGCGCCGGCATCAACAGGCGGTTGTTTTCCACCCGCGCGGCCGAGATCAGCGTCGTGACGTCCGATGCCAGGCGTTGCTCGATGGAATCCTGCAACGCCAGGCTGAACGCCCCTTGCATCGCCGGCAACAAACCCAGCATGAACAGCACGGCCAGGGTGGCGGCCGCCAGCATCAAGCGCACGCGTAGCGAGCGAATCAACGGCAGCGCTCATTGAACAGGTAACCCAGGCCACGCACGGTGTCGATCGGCTTGAACCCGGCCGGGCCTTCCAGCTTGCGGCGCAGGCGACCGACCAGCACTTCAATCACGTTCGGATCACGCTCGTCATCATCGGGGTAGAGTTGTTCCATCAAACGGTCTTTGGCCACCACTTGCTGGTGATGGCGCATCAGGTACTCAAGGATTCGGTATTCGTAGGCCGTCAGTGCCAAAGGCTGTTCGTCGAGGGACGCCTGCTTGCGGTTGAGGTCCAGCAGCAGCGGGCCCGCGACAATCGTCGACTGGGTAAACCCGCTGGAGCGGCGCAGCAAGGCGTTCATCCGCGCCTCCAGCTCTTCGAACTGGAACGGCTTGACCACGTAGTCGTCGGCACCGGCCGCCAGGCCTTCGACCTTGTCCTGCCAATTGCCACGGGCGGTGAGGATCAGGATCGGGAAGGTCTTGGCCTGGGTGCGAAGTTGGCGGATCAGGTCCAGGCCGCCCATGCCGGGCAGGCCCAGGTCGATGATCGCCAGGTCATGGTTGAACTGGCCGGTCTGGTACAGGGCCTCTTCGGCATTGGCCACGGCCTCCACCACGTGCCCGCTGTCGGTCAGGCGGGTCAACAGGTGATGACGCAGCAGCGCCTCATCTTCTACCACCAGCAATTTCATAAGGCTCTCCAAAGCAAATCAACTGTCCGACAGAGGGATATCATAGCGGCCCTGCAGGTCTTGCGGGCGCAATTGAATGCCATTGAACTGGCCGGTCAGGTGTTCATAGCCGGCGCGATAGGCCGGCTGCGGGGTTGCCAGGCCCAGGGACTGGCCCCAGGGCGTGGGCTGGCTGGCAGATTCTTCGAAACTGACACGCTGGATCAAAGTGCTGGATTTCTTGGTTTTCTCACCGCCGAATGCGGCGAAGGCACCGTCTGCGGCCTGGGCCCCCGTGGCGGCACTGAGCATGGTCAACGCCAACATCAGCTGTTTGATCGCAGTCATGGTGTTACCTCTATGCGTTTGGCTGTTGCCCTTGGGTATGAATCCAGACTACGCAGGCGCCCCTGAACTCCCCCTGAACGAGCTCTGAACCTCGCCTGAACCGCAGCGGGCTATCCTGTTTTGCATCAACTCGGCAAAATACCGCCCATGAACTCCCTACCCGCTTGCTGCACCCCACTCGACACCCATTGGCCGCTGCCCGAATCCTTGCCCGGCACGGTGTTTCTCAGCACGCGCTTTGACCCCGCCTTATTAACGGCCGGCGATTTCCAGCGCAGCGCCGTCCCGCCCCCGGCCAGCATCCAGCGCTCAGTAGCCAAGCGCCAGGCCGAATTCCTGGCCGGCCGACTGTGTGCCCGCGCCGCGCTGCACCAACTCGATCACCTCAACTACATCCCCGCCATCGGTGAAGACCGCGCGCCGGTGTGGCCTGCGCATATCTGTGGCTCCATCACCCACAGCACCGGGCATGCGGCCGCGATTGTCGCGCACAAGGCGCAATGGCGTGGGCTGGGGATGGACCTGGAGACTGTGCTGAGCCTGGAGCGGGCGGAGCGATTGGCGGGAGAAATTCTTACTGCCGATGAACTGCAGCGTCTGGCCGCCTTGCCGAGGGAGCAGATTGCACAATTGGTGACATTGACGTTTTCGGCCAAGGAGAGCCTGTTCAAGGCGCTCTACCCGATTGTGCAGAAGCGCTTCTACTTTGAGCATGCCGAGGTGATGGAGTGGACTGAGGCCGGGTATATAAGGCTGCGACTGCTGACGGACTTGTCCGAGGAGTGGTGCCATGGCAAGGAATTGGCAGGGCAGTTTGCAGTGGATGATGGGCAGCTGTTGAGCCTGGTGGCTGTCGGCGCCTGATAGGGCGCTATTGCCGGCAAGCCGGCTTCTGCATTTGGAATGCATTTTCCTGTAGGAGCCGGCTTGCCGGCGATAGCAGTATCAGGGTTTCTCCTGATCCCTCGGCCAACTCAGGCTAAAGCACGCCCCACCCAAATTGTTGCTCTTGCCAATCAATGCCCGCCCGCCGTGCCAGTAGATAATCCGCCGCACGATCGACAACCCCAACCCGTGCCCGCCAGACGCACGAGTGCGGCTGTCGTCCAGGCGCAGGAACGGCGTGAAGATCCGCTCCCAGGCACTCTCAGGCACACCGGGACCATCATCTTCGACATCGATGCGGCAGCGCACCTGGCCCACCTGATAACTGATCAACACCTGGCCCTGGGCATGGCGCATGGCATTGCTCACCAGATTCTGCAGCGCACGGTGCAGGTAACGCGGCTCGGCGTCGACCCAGGCATCGTCCAAGTGCGCCGACGACAGGCAAATACCCCTGCTCACGTTGACTTGCGGACGCAGTGGCGATAATTCGCCTATCACCTGATCGAGCAGCGCATCGAGGTCGACCCGCTGGAAATTCAGCTCCGGCGAGCCTTGTTCCAGGCGCGCATACGTGAGCATTTCATCGACCAGGCCATCGAGGTCTTGGATATCGCTGTCCATGCCCTCCAGATATTTACGCCGCGCCTCGGCCGTGGTGGCATCGCCGACCATTTCCAGGCCGAAACGCAAGCGCGCCACCGGCGTGCGCAGTTCGTGGGACACCGCGCGCACCAGCTCACGCTGGATCGCCAGCAACTGCTGCAAGTGCTCAGCCATGCCATTAAAGGCTGCGGCCAGACGCCCCACCGAGTCAGCGCCACGGGCCGGCACACGTACTTCCAGGTTGCCCTTGGCGATGCGGGTGGCGGCGGCTTCCAGGCCGCGCAGCCGCCGTTCAAGCTGACGCACCAATAGATAGACGATCAAACCGATCAGGGTCAGGCCGATCAAAGCGATCAGGATCAGCCATTGCGGCGGGTAAGGGTTCATCTGATACAGCGGCCCGAGTTCCAGCACCCACGGCGTACCGACCATGCCGGCAAACACGCGGATCGAGTCGCCGCCCTTGCCCAGGGCCATCACCGTGTCGCCTTCCGAGACACGGCGGCGCTGGTCTTCGTCCATGTCGGCCTGGTCGAGGGTCATCAGGTGCATGTCGAAGCCAAACCCCTTGGCTTCTTTTATATCCGCCAGGCGCTGCGGCTGTTCAGCCACCGGAAAGCGCACCAGTTCGTCGGCAAGCAGGTAGATAGTCGCACGCGCCAGCTGTTCGCTGATCTGCTGCACTTCGCCCGTAAGCACCAACTGCGACTGATCACTGACCAAGCGCAGCACCCGTGCGGCATGAGGCCCGGTCTGCTCCACCAGCACCTGGCCGCGTTGCAGGCGATTGCGCTGGCTCAAGTCCAGTTGCGCCTCGGCCAGGGGGCGCAGGTCCAAGGGAATGCCGAGCAAGCGCTCCCACACGGCCAGGGCGCGCTGGCGTTCGATGGGGCTCATGGGTTGGAGGTTGTCGCCCATCAAGGCGAAGGTGCCGTGGGCCAGGCGCTCGCGGTATTGGCCGCTACGCACCTCGTTGAGCAGGTGCAGGGCCAGCACGCCGAGCAACGCCACCAGAATCAGCGCTGCGCACATGCCGCCGTAGATGCGCAGGAAGATCGAGTTCACAGCGGCATGTCGGCGGCGGCTTCGGGGACGAACAGGTAGCCCTTGCTGCGAATGGTCTTGATCAGGCGCGGATGAATCGGATCGTCACCTATCTTGGGGCGGATACGTGAGATACGCACATCGATGGAGCGGTCCTGGCCGTCGTAGCCGATGCCGCGCAGGGCGATGAAGATTTCTTCGCGGGACAAGATCCGCCCGGCATTGGCCACTAGCAGCCATAAAAGGTCGAACTCGGCGCTGGTCAGCTCGATACTGGCATTGTTCAGCCAGGCTTCGCGCAGGGCGTTGTCCACCACCAGAGGACCGAATTGCAGGCGACGCTGGTTCTCCACGACAGCCGGTTCCGCCGGTTCGCTGCGCCGCAGCAAGGCCTGGATGCGTGCCAGCAACAGGCGCGGGCGCACAGGCTTGCACACGTAGTCGTCGGCGCCCATGTCCAGGCCCAGCACCTGGTCCATGTCATCGGTCCGCGCGGTGAGCATCAGGATCACGCCGTCATAGCGCTCGCGCACCTTGCGGCAGATGCTCAAGCCGTCTTCGCCGGGCAGCATCAGGTCGAGGATCACCAGGTCCGGCTGCTCGTCGATGATGCGCCCCACTGCCAGGGCGCCATCGCCTTCCACGGACACCTGCAGGCCATTGCTCTCCAGATACTCACGGGTCAATTCGGCCAATCGCTGGTCGTCTTCGACTATCAATACCTGCCAGGCTTCTTGCTCCACGGGTGACCTCAATGTCTGTCATAAAAGGCGGGCATGATCTGGGTAACTGCGTAGCCCGATACGGCCGATTGTAGCCACGGGCCAACCCTCAAACACAAGCCGGGAAATCCATTCGGTGATCACGTTTTTTTGTGATAGGGTTCGCGCCCTTCGAAAATGGGCAGGTTGTTTTAAGCCCGAAACATTTAATGACAAACGGCGTAATCCAGCAGCAGTGCGGCCTACACACCCATTCAACCTTTCTTACACATTTTACCCACAGCGTTATCCACAGGTTACTGCGTTGCTAACCCCTCGAAAACGCATTATCTTGTACCTCGGCACTGGAGAAGACCCTACATGTGGGGTTTTTGAAGAAAGCGCCCAACCACACAAGTGGCAAGAAATTCAAGCGTTTTATTGCTAGCGCAGCATGGAACCAACCGATTTTCAGTAGACCAAACCGCTCACGCGGATGGCAGCTGTTTCCCATCCCCGATATGGAAAACGGTACGGGTGTTGCAGGAAGAGCCTGGCACTCGCAATCAAATATAGAACGTGGAGACAACCCCCCATGCAAACCGACACAACTCGCGAGAACCCGCAAGGCTCCGTGCCGCAGGCCGCCGATTCGAACCTGGATCTGTCCGCCACCGCACCTGGCCAATTGCGCGTGATCAAGCGTAACGGCACTGTCGTTCCTTACACCGATGACAAAATCACCGTCGCCATCACCAAAGCGTTTCTTGCAGTTGAAGGCGGCACCGCTGCTGCCTCGTCGCGCATCCACGACACCGTTGCCCGCCTGACCGAACAAGTCACCGCGACCTTCAAGCGTCGCATGCCTTCGGGCGGCACCATCCACATCGAAGAAATCCAGGACCAGGTCGAACTGGCCCTGATGCGTGCCGGCGAGCAGAAAGTTGCCCGCGACTACGTGATCTACCGCGACTCGCGCGCCAAGGAACGTGCCGTACGTTCCCCGGCCGAAGAAGCCGCCGTACAGGCTCACCCGTCGATCCGCATCACCCTGGCCGACGGTAGCTTTGCACCGCTGGACCTGGGCCGCCTGAACACCATCATCACCGAGGCCTGCGAAGGCCTGGAAGAAGTCGATGGTGACCTGATCCAGCGCGAAACCCTGAAAAACCTGTACGACGGCGTGGCCCTGACCGACGTCAACACCGCCCTGGTGATGACCGCCCGTACCCTGGTTGAACGTGAGCCGAACTACTCGTTCGTGACCGCGCGCCTGCTGATGGACACCCTGCGTGCCGAAGGCCTGGGCTTCCTGAAAGTCGCCGACAGCGCTACCCACCACGAAATGGCCGACCTGTACGCCAAGGCCCTGCCGGCCTACATCGCCAAGGGTATCGAATTCGAATTGCTGAACCCGGTCCTGGCCACCTTCGACCTGGAAAAACTCGGCAAGGCGATCAACCACGAGCGCGACCAGCAGTTCACGTACCTGGGCCTGCAAACCCTGTACGACCGCTACTTCATCCACAAGGACGGTATCCGCTTCGAACTGCCGCAAGTGTTCTTCATGCGCGTGGCCATGGGCCTGGCGATCGAAGAGAAGCAGAAAGAAGACCGTGCCATCGAGTTCTACAACCTGTTGTCGTCCTTTGACTACATGTCGTCGACCCCGACCCTGTTCAACGCCGGCACCCTGCGTCCACAGCTGTCCAGCTGCTACCTGACCACCGTGCCGGATGACCTGTCGGGCATCTACCACGCGATCCACGACAACGCCATGTTGTCCAAATTCGCTGGCGGCCTGGGTAACGACTGGACCCCGGTGCGCGCACTGGGTTCGTACATCAAGGGCACCAACGGCAAGTCCCAGGGCGTTGTTCCGTTCCTGAAAGTCGTGAACGACACCGCCGTTGCGGTCAACCAGGGCGGCAAGCGCAAAGGCGCTGTCTGTGCCTACCTGGAAACCTGGCACATGGACATCGAAGAGTTCATCGAGCTGCGTAAGAACACCGGTGATGACCGTCGTCGTACCCACGACATGAACACCGCCAACTGGATCCCTGACCTGTTCATGAAGCGTGTCTTCGATGACGGCAAGTGGACTCTGTTCTCGCCATCCGAAGTGCCGGACCTGCACGACCTGACCGGTAAAGCCTTCGAAGAGCGCTACGAGTACTACGAAGCCCTCACCGAGTACCCAGGCAAGGTCAAGCTGTTCAAGACCATCCAGGCCAAAGACCTGTGGCGCAAAATGCTGTCCATGCTGTTTGAAACCGGCCACCCATGGCTGACCTTCAAAGACCCGTGCAACCTGCGCAGCCCGCAGCAGCACGTGGGCGTGGTCCACAGCTCGAACCTGTGCACCGAGATCACCTTGAACACCAACAAGGACGAGATCGCCGTTTGCAACCTGGGCTCGATCAACCTGCCGAACCACATCGTCAACGGCAAGCTGGACACCGCCAAGCTGGAACGTACCGTCAACACCGCCGTGCGCATGCTCGATAACGTGATCGACATCAACTACTACTCGGTGCCACAGGCGCAGAACTCCAACTTCAAGCACCGTCCCGTGGGCCTGGGCATCATGGGCTTCCAGGACGCGCTGTACCTGCAGCACATTCCTTACGGTTCGGACGCGGCGGTCGAGTTCGCCGACAAGTCCATGGAAGCGGTCAGCTACTACGCGATCCAGGCTTCCTGCGACCTGGCCGACGAGCGCGGCGCCTACGAGACGTTCCAGGGTTCGCTGTGGTCCAAGGGCATCCTGCCGCTGGATTCGCAACAGATCCTGATCGAGCAACGTGGCCAGAAGTACATTGATGTTGACCTGGAAGAATCCCTGGACTGGGCGCCAGTACGTGCCCGTGTGCAGAAAGGTATTCGTAACTCCAACATCATGGCCATCGCACCGACCGCGACCATCGCCAACATCACCGGCGTATCGCAGTCGATCGAACCGACTTACCAGAACCTGTATGTGAAATCGAACCTGTCGGGCGAATTCACCGTGATCAACCCGTACCTGGTCCGCGACCTGAAAGCCCGCGGCCTGTGGGACTCGGTCATGATCAACGACCTGAAGTACTACGACGGCTCCGTGCAGCAGATCGAGCGCATCCCGCAAGAACTCAAAGAGCTCTATGCGACGGCCTTCGAAGTGGACACCAAGTGGATCGTTGACGCCGCCAGCCGTCGTCAGAAGTGGATCGACCAGGCTCAGTCGCTGAACCTGTACATCGCCGGCGCTTCGGGCAAGAAGCTCGACGTGACCTACCGCATGGCGTGGTACCGTGGCCTGAAAACCACTTACTACCTCCGTGCCCTGGCCGCGACCAGCACCGAGAAGTCGACCATCAACACCGGTAAGCTGAACGCGGTTTCCAGCGGCAACCACGGTGATGATTCGGTCCTCGCCGCTCCAGCCGGCCCGGCCCCAGTGCCAAAAGCCTGCGCGATCGACGAGCCGGATTGTGAAGCCTGCCAATAAGCTGAGGCGGTCCCGGGCTTGAAAGCCCGGGATTGAAAAACCCGATAACCCCCGACTGCATGGGTTTATCGGGTTTTTTTATGCCTACAATCAGGTCAATGCATATGCAATACCGGGTTGAGGGCGACCGCCTCGCTGCCCCCACAACTCGACTTGCCCACCAATAACGGCCATTGAGTGTTTGTTGTAACCCACCACCCCTAACTGACCGTTTGCCAACCCATTGCTCGACGTTTGGTGATAACGGCCTCTCAAACCGAGGCGATCCAGCGCTTCATGGGGCATTTCACCGTTGTTCAGGCTTTGCATCGCATGGGCAAAACTGCGCTTTGCATCATTGGGGTTGTCATCCAGTCCATTACCTTCCATCTGGGCACGCTTGGCGCTTGCCGCATAGAGAAAGTTGGCGTTGGTCAGCATTTGTGGATCATCCCCGCTAAAGCCTGCATAAGCCGCAGCCTGCTGCAACTCGCTTTTAGACAACTGAAGCTTAAAGCCGTCCTTCATGGTGACGTCATAGCCATTGCCCGTCTCGGTTACCTTGTCAAAGATATCCTGAGGGTTCTTGCCGTATTTCATCATCGCCGCTTTTATGGCCGAAACGGTCACGCAACTTCCATTGTCACCCTGGTAAAAACCACTCCAGATGTTACCGGCCCCGAACTCTGTGCTGGGCTTTTCCCCAGGTTTACCCGTATTGGTCTTGTAGTCATAAAAACCTGCCCCTTTGCTGGGCGGCACATTGGACATGGGCTCCGAACCACCAAAGTCATTTCGGTTTACCCCGCCTCCGCCGCCGCCCCCTCCACCTCGACCACCGCCACCACCGCCGCCGTTATCTATTGGCGGCGCCGGTGGAGATACATCATCTGGAAAAAGTTCTGGAAACATCCTCTTCAAAAAAGCCAGCCAATCGCTAGAAGCATCTTTCTTTAACTGCTCAATCAACTCCTTGAATTTCTCCTCGCCGAGCTTCTTGCGCATTTCATTGAGTTTGTCGCGCAAATCCTGGACAGTCTGGCTCTTATTGGTTTTCTCAGCATCCTCCAGCGCCTTGAGCAACGTTGAAATGGCCGCCGTATCTGCATCACCGCCATCGGTCTTGTCTTGGTTTTTTTTAGTCTCATGCGTATTGCTCTCGCCGCCGAAGTACACCCGATCGACTTGAGCCAACCTCTGTGCGCCCTGCATAGAATCCCCACCTTTGAGTTGATCACCGGCTCAATGGGTGAAGAAAAAGTCATCAATGGTTCCATCCTCAAGGGCACATCGAATGTGTAAACGCGGACCAAAAAAAACCCCTCATCGAGGGGTTTTTTAAGCGGTATCAGATCAACAGCATCAAGTCATCTGAATGATGGTCTGCATGATGGTGCTCTGGGTGGAGATGGTCTTGGCGTTCGCCTGATAGTTGCTCTGCGCTTTGATCAGGTCCACCAGCTCGTTGGTCAGGTTGACGTTAGAGTTCTCCAGGGAGTTGGCCACGATCGAACCCAGAGTGCCGGCTTGCGGGGTGTCATAACCCGGCTGGCCCGAAGCGAAGGTCTCTCTCCAGGTGGTTCCGCCAGCCGGCTGCAGGCCTTGTTCGTTGTTGAAGCTGGCCAGGGAGATCTGGCCGATGGCCTTGCTCTGCTGGTTGCTGAACGTTGCGAACAGTACGCCGCTGCCGTCGATTTTCAGGCCGGTGATCTGGCCGGTGGCGTAGCCATCGGTGACCGGTGGGTTACGGTAAGTGGCCGAGTTGTACTGGGTGATGTTGGCCATGTTGACTGCGATGCCGGTCGGGTTCGCATCAGCACCATTTTTCTTCCACACACCATCGGTCACGGTGCCAGGGACCCAACCGGTGATGGTCAAGGTCTTGTTGGAAACAGTACCCGTCACGACGCTGGTGAGTTTGCCGGCACCGTCAAAGCTCAATGTCGACGGTACTGGCGCCTTCACATCGGCACCGGTGCCGAAAGGAGGTGAACCGTCCGGGTTGCGGCCGTCAATCAGCGTATAGGCATTCCACTTGTTGCCGTCGGTTTTCACCAGGTATTGCACCATTGGGTGTGCATTGCCCTGGGAGTCGTACAAGGTGGTGCTGTACTGGGTGGTAAAGGTGCTGGTGTCGTTCGGGTTGAACGGCTTGGCCGCCTGGTCGATCACCGGTTCCGAAGAGTTCAGGTTACTGGTGGAGTCCACTTTGGTGGACGCCTTGGGCGGCAGGTTCGACAGGTTCAGTTGCAGGTCGGTCAGGCCGCCCTTGATGATCTTGCCATCCGCATCCGCCGCATAACCTTGCAGGCGCGAGGTGCCGGTGTTGTTGGTGATGTAGCCGTCTTTGTCGGCACGGAAGGCACCGCTACGGGTGTATTCCAGCGAACCGTCACTGCCCTTCTGCACGAAGAAGCCGCCGCCCTGGATCGCCATGTCCAGGATGCCGCCGCTACCGTTCACGTCACCTTGGGTGAACTGCTGGGATACAGCCGCCAGGTTCACACCGTTACCGATGCTGTTCTGGCCGGTGCCCAGCTTGGAGGCCGCGTAGATGTCCGCGAATTCCGCACGGGACGACTTGAAGCCAGTGGTCGCGACGTTGGCGATGTTGTTGCCAGTCACGTCCAGTTGTTTGTTGGCCGCATAGAGGCCGCTAAGGCCGATGTTAAAAGACATGTTTCTCTCCCTCTGCCGTATTTAGCCGGCTCTATGTACCGATAGTCTGAATTTGCGACAGCTTGACGCTGCCCATGCCGCCAGCCAGGTTCAACAGCATTTCGCCGCCGGTCTTGCTCAAGGTCACGCTCGTTACCGTTGCTGGCAGCGAAGTGGTCAGGGCAACGGCGTCGCCCTTGTCATTCTTGGTGGTGGCATTGAAGGTGTAGGTGCCCGCAGGAGCGACCTCGCCCTTCTCGTTCTTGCCATCCCAGATAAAGCTCTGACTACCGACAGCCTGGGCGCCCATTTCGATGGTGCGCACCAGGTTGCCGTCTTTGTCGGTGACCTTGACGGTGACGTTGCCCGTCGCCGTTTTCACATCCACCGAACCGGTCATGCTCTTGCTGGTATCTACCATGGCCTTGTCGGTCTGGATGATGATCGAGCGGCCTACCAGCGACGATGCCTGCAGCGCTTGCGACGAGCTGAAGTTGCTGGAGATCGCATTCACCGAGTCATTCAGCGTATTGATGCCTTCCAGGCTGCTGAACTGCGCCAACTGAGCCACGAACGCGCCGTTGTCTTGCGGCGACAGAGGGTTCTGGTTCTTCAGCTGGGTTACCAACAGTTGCAGGAACGCATCCTTGCCCAGCGACTGTTTGCCGGTCGCGGCCTTGGAAGCGTCGCCCAGGCTGCTGGCGTTGTCTGTGGCGGTCTTGACCTTGGAATTGAAAAGGTCCTGGACTGGCGTGTTGTTACTCGTATCAACAATGGCCATTATTTGGCGCCCCTTATCACTGACCCAGGGTCAGGACCTTCTGCATCATGGTTTTGGCGGTGTTCATCATTTCCGCGTTGGTCTGGAACGAGCGGCTGGCGGAAATCATGTCGGCCATTTCCTCGACCACGTTGACGTTGGGGTAGTAGACATAACCCTTTTCGTTCGCGGCGGGATGGTTGGGTTCGTAGCGGGCTTCAAGGTTGCTCTGGTCCTCGACCACACCGAGCACTTGCACGCCGGAGCCTGCTGCACCCTGGTCCTGGAACAACGAATCGCTGCCGCCCGCCTGGCCGCCCTGGAACATGGTGGCGAACACCGGGTGGCGGGCACGGTAAGTCTGGTCAATGCTCGAAGACACGGTCTCGGCGTTGGCGATGTTACTGGCGACGGTGTTCAAACGCGTGGTCTGCGCGCTCATGCCACTGCCGGCAATATTGAAAACACTGGACAGGGACATGGCTTACTCTCCACGCAGGGCTGACATCAGCCCTTTGAATTTGCTGTTAAGCAGGGTGAAGCTGGCTTGGAAGTTCACCGAGTTCTCGGCGTAGGCCGATTGCTCCAGCTGCGCGTCGACGGTGTTCTGGTCGATCGAGGGCTGCATCGGCGTGCGATACAGCAACGACTCGTCACCATTGCTCAGGCCTTGGGCTTCGATATGACGACTGTTGGTCATGTTCAAGGCGAAGGTGCCGTTCTTGGTCTTGTCCTGCTGTGCAGCGAGCACGGCGGAAAAGTCCAGGTCCCGAGCCTTGTAGTTCGGGGTGTCGGCGTTGGCAATGTTGTTGGCCAGGACTTCGGCACGCTGGGCGCGGAAGCCCAGGGCTTGTTCGTGGATACCGAGCGCTTTATCGAAGCTGATGCTCATGGTGGAAACCTTTAGGGGCTGACCTGCTTTTCGTTAACAGGGTTATAGCAAGGTGTGTGCCAGTTTGTGGGAAGCCCGTATTTAAAGGGCTTGGGGGCGGATTGCCGGGCGGCAATGCCAGAAAAGCGGCAAGCGGTTTCCGCGTGGTGCCAGTAAAGCGGCAATGAAGGGTTGCCGCTTTACTTCGGTTTGCCGCAACAAAATGTGGGAGGGGGCTTGCCCCCGATGGCGGTGTTTCAGTCAAAGATGCATCAACTGAACCACTGCTATCGGGGGCAAGCCCCCTCCCACATTTTTTACCACGTACGACTTACTTAGCCTGGTAAATGATCCCCGGACTGCACTGCACCATCTGGTAATGATCCGGCAGTCCGTTCAGCGCTTCGGAAGCACCCAGGAAAAGGTAGCCGCCACGCTTGAGCGTGCCATGGATGCGCAGCAGGATGTCTTTCTTCACTTCGGCCGAGAAGTAGATCAGCACGTTGCGGCAGAACACCATGTCGAACTTGCCCAGGCTGGCGTAGCTGTCGAGCAGGTTGAACGAGCGGAACTCCACACGATTCTTGATCGGCGCCTTGACCGCCCAGCGCCCCGCCCCTTTCGGATCGAAGTAACGTTGCAGGCGCTCCTGCGACAAACCACGGCCCAGGGCCAGGCTGTCGTACTCGCCAGTCTTGCAGTTGTTGAGCATCGTGCCAGACAGGTCGGTGGCGACGATTTGCGCCCCGGCCTTCAACTGGCCCATGTTCGTCCGTTCGAACTCATCGATGGACATCGAAATCGAGTACGGTTCCTGCCCCGAAGAGCAAGCGGCCGACCAGATGCGCAGGCGCTGGCCGGGGCTGGCCTTGATGGCCTCCGGCAACACTTTGCTCTTGAGCACTTCAAACGGATAGGTGTCGCGAAACCACAGGGTTTCGTTGGTGGTCATGGCATCGACCACCATCTCCTTGAGCCCACTGCGCGGCTGCCCCTGGATGCGCTGGACCAGCTCACCCAACGACTTGATGCCCTGCTGTTCCATCAGTTTGTTGAGACGGCTGGATACCAGGTACTGCTTGTTTTCACCGAGCAGTATGCCACAGGCTTTTTCCAGGAAGACCCGGAACTGTTCGAAATCCAAATTACCCGTAGACAATGATACCGCCTCTTAAATCGTGTGACCGCCAGGGGGAAATCCCCCTAGCCGTGATCTGCTGCCTTGATCCGGTCGACTACCCGGGATGCCAGGTCATCAGGACGGAATTTGGCCAGGAAGTCATCGGCACCGACCTTCTTGACCATCGCCTGATTGAATACACCCGACAACGAAGTATGCAGGATGATATGCAATTTTTGCATGCGTGGATCGTTGCGTATCTCGGCCGTGAGGGTGTAGCCGTCCATTTCCGGCATCTCGATGTCGGAGATCATCATCAAGAATTCTTCTTCCGGCTTCTTGCCGTCGTCCACCAACTTGCGCAGGTAATCCAGCGCCTGGCGACCGTCGTTGAGGGCCACCACTTCCACGCCGACCGTCTGCAGGCAACGGGTCACCTGCTTGCGCGCTACCGAGGAATCGTCCACGGTCAGCACGCGCAGAGAAACGGCCTTGTGCGCAGTTTCGGCGTCCACCACCCCCACGGAAATCGATTCCGAGGTAGGTGCCACTTCGGCGAGGATCTTCTCCACGTCGATGATTTCCACCAACTGGTTATCCACCCGCGTCACGGCAGTGAGGTAGTGATCGCGACCGGTGCCCTTGGGCGGCGGATGGATCTCCTCCCAATTCATGTTGACGATGCGCTCCACCGAGCGCACCAGGAAACCCTGGGTCTTGGTGTTGTACTCGGTAATGATGACGAACGGGTTCTCACGGTCCTGCAAACCCGCCGAACCCGTGGCCAGGGACAGGTCAAGAATCGGGATCGTCGCGCCACGGATATTGGCGACGCCACACACCACCGGGCTCGACTTGGGCATGATCGTCAGCTTGGGGCATTGCAGCACTTCCCGCACCTTGAACACGTTGATGCCATACAACTGCTTGCCATCCAGGCGAAAAAGCAACAACTCCAGGCGATTCTGCCCTACCAGCTGTGTGCGCTGGTTTACTGAATCCATTACTCCTGCCATGCCTTGACTCCCACGCTAAAACCTTTGGCCATACCTATAAGGGCAGTGACGCGCACCCAACTCTAAACGGCACGGCCTTTGCTATTTATTGGTCATGGATATTAAAACGACATTTTCCCGACGCCCCATCCTGACACGGTACCGCACATTGCTTTGCGCACCGCTGGCGCTGCTTGCCTTCGGCCTGGGCACCGCGGCCCGCGCAGACAACGTCACCTTGCCTGATCTACTTATCGGCGTCACCCAAGGCTTTCTTGAGTTCACTGTAGAAGATTATCTGGCAACTACCCAGACACCAGGGCGTTATGAAATCCAGGTCAACCAGTTGGACCCACGCCTGCGCATGCCCATGTGCGACAAGGAATTGACAGCCACCCTGGAAAGCCCCGCCCAGCCGATCGGCCGTGTGACGGTCAAGGTGCGCTGCGACGGCGCCTCGCCCTGGACCGTGTTCGTGCCGGCGCAGGTCAAGCTCTTCCGTGATGTGGTGGTGGTTGCCCGCCCGCTCAAACGTACCGGGATCATCGGTTTCGAGGACGTGGTACTACGCGAACGCGATATCAGCATGATCAGCCAGGGCTACCTGACCTCCCTCGACCAGGCGGTCGGGCAGAAATTGACCCGACCAGTGGTCACCGACCAGGTCATCACTTTGGTGCATCTGGAGCAGGCGGAGGTGATTCGCAAGGGCGACCAAGTGGTGATTTCCGCCAGCAGCGGTGCGCTGCAGGTAAAGATGCCGGGGGAAGCCCTGTCCAATGGCGGCATGAGCGAACAGATTCGCGTGAAGAACCTCAACTCCAACCGAGTGATCAAGGCACGGGTCACCGCACCGGGTCAGGTGGAGGTGGCTTTATAGACTACTGGTATCGGGCGCGCGCTTTTCCTACACTGTCGGTTGGATGCCGGCCTGCAGGTTTTATTGTCAATCGAGCCTAAAGTTTGTCCGGGTATGGCCGAAAACATGGCAAGCGTCCAAATACCCAGAGGTTTTTTGATCATGGTCATCGATTTCAGTCGTTTAAATAACACCCCGACCACGTCGGCCCCTACGCGAGCTACTGGCACCAAAGACAGCGTAGAAGCCAAGGCCCAGCCACTGCCCGCCAAGGCAGAACAGGCCAGCGTCAGCCAGAGCGGGGAATCCGTACACCTGAGCAATGAGGCTCAACAGTTGCAGAAGGTCACTGACTCGCTGCGCGATCAACCGGTGGTCAATAAAGCCCGTGTGGCCGAATTGAAACAGGCAATCGCCGATGGCAGCTATAAAGTCGACAGCAACCGTGTAGCCAGCAAGCTGCTTAATTTCGAAGCCGAGCGCTAGGCACAGGCCTGCGCAGGGCTTTTGGACGCTTAAACCCCAAGGCCAGCCATGCATCACGACGAAAATCTGCTTCAACTGATCATTGATGATCTAGCGCCGACGCAACAGCTGCTCGAGCTGCTCAGGGAAGAATCCCTGGCCCTCTACGGCCGGGACATGCCCCTGCTGGAAGAAATCCTGGCGCGCAAGCAGTCGCTGATTGTCCTGCTGGAACAGCACGGCAAAAAACGCAGCCAGATCCTCGTCAGCCTGGGCCTGCCCGCAGACCATGATGGCCTGACGCAGTTGGCTAGCCACTCTTCGGTTGGCGATCAACTACTGGCCCAGAGCAAAGAACTCAATCAATTGCTCACCCAGTGCCAGGAAGCCAACTTGCTCAACGGTCAGTCGATCCAGCTTCAGCAAGCCACGACCGCCAACCAGTTGCGTATACTTCACGGCGGAGAGCCTCCGGCGCTTTACAATGCCCAAGGTTCCACCTCGCGCCTGGTCAAGCCAAGCACCCGCAGCCAAGCCTGACGCCGGTTTACAGCGCACCTTTCCAAGGCGCACCACATACTGGCAGAATGCCTGCTCTTGCGTGTAGTCGTATTTTGTCTGGAGATGGAAGAACCGTGTTCAACGCCCTTAATGCGGAAGATGCCCCGCAGCCACCCAAGGTCCTCACCACGCCTCTGGAAATCGCCAGCACCTTGCGGATGCTGCAAGACAGCCATGACCCGCTGATCATCACCTTTCATGAGCGCAGCCAGCGCTTCCAGAGCTACCTGGTCGACGTGGACCGGGACAGCAAGACCCTGGCACTGGACGAAATGATCCCGCGTGACGGTGAGCGCTTCCTCGAAAGCGGCGAGCCGTTTCGTATCGAAGGTTTTCATGAAGGCGTGCGCGTCGCATGGGAAAGCAACGGTACTTACACCATCAGTGAAAAAGACGGCCACCGCATCTACACCGGCGGCATGCCTGACGAAGTAGTCTACCACCAGCGCCGCAATGCCTTCCGCGCCGCCTTGAAACTGGCCCAACTGGTCAACATCGAACTGGGCGGCGAGAAGCTCAATGCACCGATCAGCGGCAAGCTGCTGGATATTTCCGCCACCGGCTGCAAACTGCGCTTTGAAGGGGATATCTCCGAGCGCTTGCAACTGGGCCAGGTCTACGACCGCTTTATCGCCGCCCTGCCCTTTGGCAGCATGACCACCTCGGTCGAACTGCGTTATTTGCACTTCGAAGAGAAGATCAACACCACCTTCGCCGGTGTGCGCTTCCACAACATGAGTGGCTTGGTGCAGCGCCAAGTCGAGCGTTTTGTGTATCAGCTGCAACGCGAAGCAAGGCGCTTCGACAAAGACGATGATTTTTAAAGCTTAAAGATCGCGGCAAAAAAACGGGCAGATCCTGATGGGATCTGCCCGTTTTTGCTTTCAGGGACGCGCCCGGCTCAAGTCGTGAGGGTGCTCGTCTGGTCCCACGGGTTCAGGCGGCCCTTCAAAGAGCGGCTCATCCGGCTCTGGGTTCGGATCCGTTTGCGGCTCAGCGTCCGGGACGGCGGTTTGCATTTGCTCCTGCACCACGGCCTCATCCACCCGCGGGTCGAGGCACGCCACCAGCGGCGAGCTGGACATGCTGTCTGGCATCGCGACGTGGTGCAACGGTGCGTCGTCCACCTGATGCAGGTTGGTCACAGCTTTCGGCCGGATACGCCACACCAGGATCAAAGCGCACAGGCTGAAAAACGCATACAACATCTGACTGCCAAAGAGCTTCATCACCACGCCGGCCAGCAGCGGCCCGATGCTGGCGCCTACACCGTAGGTCACCAGCAGCATCGCTGTCAGGGATACCCGACGATCGCCTTCGACGTGGTCGTTGGAAAACGCCACGGCCAGCGGGTACAGGCAAAACTGAACCAACGAACACAGGAACCCGGCGACAAACAGCACTTCCAGCGGAACCTGAGTCATGATCGCCAGAGGCAATGCCGCCACAGCCAGAGCCAAGGCAAAACAACGGATCAACAGCGCGCGATCATAACGATCAGACAACCAGCCCAACGGCCATTGCACCAACAGCCCGGCAAAAATGCAGCTACCCATGAACAAGCCGACTTGCTCGGTTGTGAGCCCTTGCTGCGACGCGTAGAGCGGCGCCAGACCGTAGAACGAGCCCACGATCAATCCCGCACCGAGCACCGTACTCAACGACTGCGGCACGCGCTTGATAAAGAAGCGTGGCTCCATCGGCGCAGGATGCAGCGGCGCCGGGTGAATCCGCCGGGTCATGGCCACCGGCACCAGGCACAGGGCGAAACACAGCGCCACCAGCATCAGCAATTCAAGGCCAAGCTGAGGGTGCATGACCAGGATCAGTTGACCGAGGACCAGGCCCAGGTAGGAAGCGATCATGTAACCGCTGAACACCACGCCACGCTGCTTGGCGTCCGCCTGCTCATTGAGCCAGCTCTCGATAACCATGTACTGGCACATCATGCCCAGGCCCACGATCATCCGCAGCACGATCCACGCCGGCAGCCAGTCGATCAGGCCATGGCCCAGCACGGCCGCACCGACAATCCCGGCGCAGGTTGCATAGGCGCGGATATGCCCGACCCGGGCAATCAGGCGGTGCCCGATCTTGCCACCCAGCACCAGGCCAAAATAGTTGGCCGCCATCAACGCACCCACCCACAGGCTGTCGACATGATCAGCCGCCAGGCGCAGGGCTAGGTAAGTACTGAGCAGGCCGGAGCCGATCAGCATCATCAAGGAGGCGAAATAAAGGGCTCGAAAAGATTTCCAGATCTGGCGCATCGGCGTTCCGAGCGGCTCCTTGCGGTGAGAGACAGGGCTATCGGCATGATAGTCCGGGGTGGCCGGGTCCGGACAGGCGGTATGCGCTGTTTCCGGGGATTATTTTGCTTAAAGGCTCAGACGCTGTCTGGCTGCTCGCGGGATACACGGATTGCGATAAATACACGACGCAAGGGGTGTGAACCCAGAACCCTGGCAAGGTTCGACCCATCTTCAGAAAACGCCCACAAAAAAGCCCCGCCAGACGGATCTGTGCGGGGCTTTGGATCTGGTGTCCCAGGGCCGGTTCGAACGGCCAACCTTCCCCTTAGGAGGGGGATGCTCTATCCAATTGAGCTACTGGGACAAATGACAGCCGCTGCGCTGAAGGCGCGGCGACGGACGGCGTGCATGTTAACGGCCGAGGTGAGTTTTGTCATGTCGTCCGTGGGCTTTTTGAGTGTAGGCCGATACCGACCTCATTTATCCCGCCTTGCCCCCGAAAATACAGGCCCGCGAGCCCATCGTGCAAAATGCACTCCCCCAAAAAGCCATCATTGCAAATTGCAACCTTCCAGTCGTTTAAAGTAGACTCAAGCCTTTGATTTTATTGAACTAATAGATTGGCACGACACCTGCAATACTTCTCCTACAAACCCAATAAGCCACGGCGTTAAGCGGAGAACATGACCATGAACAGTGCCCTTCTGTTAGCCCTCAACACCGTAGCCCTGGCTGCATTGCTGATGTTTCACTTTCAATCGACCGGCAGCAACGATCCTGCGCAGATCAGCCAGGCCGTGCCACATCACCTGCAGCAACGCCCGCAACTGGCGGTGATGACCCCCAATGCGCAATCGCCTGTACGCCTGACCCAAGGCACTCAGTCCGCACCCGCCTCTGGGCACTGGGTTTTCTGAGGAACCTCTGATGAACAAATTTGCCTGGCTGTTTTTATGCCTGACCGTATCGATAGGGATTCTGGGCCTGGGGACTGAATCCCAAGACGGCCAAACGACCGCATTCGTCGCCAGTGGCGTGTTCGCCAGCCTGTTGCTGCTCACCTTGATCGTGGGTCGACGCATCAAATTTGACCCAGTCCTGCGCTAACCCCCCTCCCTACCTTATGTCGCCTTCCCCTCGCTAATCGGCGAATTGCCACTAGTCTTAAACTTAAGGGCAAAAGGCCACTTTGCTATAGGATGTGCGGCCTCAAACCCTGTGGTGGCATGGGCTGACGGGAAGTTCCATCGCGGATTCACGCGTTGAAAATTTCTCCAACCAGTCCGCAAAAATGCAAATGAGTGCTGGCATAAAGCCTTTAGCCAGTTCAATATTTGTCACAGAATTGACGCCAAGGAAATGTCAAATCTGAGGCATGATGCGGCCTCTTTGCAATTCAGGTTGAACTTTGGTCGTGAGCCTTGTCTTAACACTCATCTTGCGGCCAATTCCAAAAACCGCTCCCCTGAACTAACCGGTTAAATATATGCGCCCATTGAAACAGGCAATTTATTCCAGCCGTACGGCTGACAAGTTCGTCGTACGTCTGCCAGACGGAATGCGGGAACGCATTGCCGAGGTGGCTCGCAATCATCACCGCAGCATGAACTCCGAAATCATCGCGCGCCTGGAACAAAGCCTCATTCAGGAAGGTGCGCTGGGCGACGAGTTGAGCATGCGCCTGGACAGCCCCGAGCTGTCGCTGCACGAACGCGAACTGCTGCAGCGTTTTCGTCAGCTCTCCCACCGCCAGCAAAATGCTCTCGTCTCGCTTATCGCGCATGACGTTGAGGCGGCCGCAGAAGCCAATTGATCTGCAACTGAAAGCCGAAGCCAGCCATGTGCTGGCTTTTTTTTGCGTGGGATTTTTTGTAGGAGCCGGCTTGCCGGCGATCCGAGCGATGCGGCCTATCACTTAAACCGAGGGGATGCGATCGCTGGCAAGCCGGCCCCTAAAGAGGAAGCCGGCGCGCCATGCAAGATCAGAGTAGGAAGATCGTTGCCAAACCCAGGAAGATGAAGAAGCCACCACTGTCGGTCATGGCCGTGATCATCACGCTGGCACCCATTGCCGGGTCGCGCCCAAGGCGGGCCAGGGTCATCGGGATCAATACCCCCATCAGCGCCGCCAGCAGCAGGTTGAGCGTCATAGCGGCGGTCATCACCACACCGAGCGACCAGCTGCCATACAGCAAGTAGGCCACCACACCGATCACCCCACCCCACACCAGGCCATTGATCAAACCAACCGCCAACTCTTTGCGCAGCAGACGCGACGAGTTCGCCGTACTCACCTGATCCAGCGCCATGGCGCGCACGATCATGGTAATCGTCTGGTTGCCCGAGTTACCGCCGATACCAGCCACAATCGGCATCAGCGCTGCGAGCGCCACCAGCTTCTCGATTGAGCCCTCGAACAATCCAATAACCCGCGACGCAATAAATGCGGTAATCAGGTTAATGGCCAGCCACGCCCAACGGTTATGCAGTGAACGCCAGACCGAGGCAAAGATATCTTCCTCTTCACGCAAACCTGCCATGTTGAGGACTTCGGTCTCACTCTCTTCACGAATCAGGTCGACCATTTCATCGATGGTCAAACGGCCGATCAGCTTGCCGTTCTTGTCGACCACCGGCGCCGAGATCAAGTCATAACGCTCAAACGCCTGGGCGGCCTCGTACGCGTCTTCATCCGGGTGGAAACTCACCGTGTCGCTGGCCATCAGGTCTGCGACTTTCTTGTCTGGATCATTCACCAGCAGCCGCTTGATCGGCAAAACACCCTTGAGAATGCCTTCATAGTCGACCACGAACAGCTTGTCGGTATGGCCCGGCAACTCTTTGAGACGACGCAGGTAACGCAAGACCACTTCCAGACTGACGTCTTCGCGGATGGTGACCATCTCGAAGTCCATCAGTGCGCCGACTTGATCCTCGTCGTAGGACAGCGCGGAGCGCACACGCTCACGTTGCTGGCCATCGAGGGCTTCCATCAGCTCATGGACAACATCACGGGGCAGTTCAGGGGCCAGGTCGGCCAGTTCGTCGGCGTCCATCTCCCTGGCCGCAGCCAGGAGTTCGTGATCGTCCATGTCGGCGATCAGGGTTTCACGAACCGAGTCGGACACTTCGAGCAGGATGTCGCCGTCTCGATCAGCCTTGACCAACTGCCAGAGGGTCAGTCGATCGTCGAGCGGCAAGGCTTCGAGAATGTAGGCGACGTCGGCAGAGTGAAGGTCGTCGAGCTTGCGTTGCAACTCAACGAGGTTTTGCCGGTGAACCAGGTTTTCGACCAGATTGTTGTTCGGGCCATCCTGGCGGTGCGTGAGGTCTTCGACCACGCGCTGGCGCTGCAGCAGCTCGATGACTTGAGCCAGACGATCCTGCAGGCTTTCTTGTGTTTTCTTTACTTCTACTTCGGTCATAGGCGAACTCCACTCCCAGCAGCGGGGCACGCCGGAAGGATCAATCAGTCAATTCATGATTGGTAAAACGGGGTACTGAGCAACTACTGGGTAAGTCCATGGAGGTATTCCACAAGCCCCGGCGGGGCTGACGGGCGCAATGATACACCGCCCGGCCACTTTAAACGTCAAAAAACTGGGAAGAACAAGCGCTTGCGAGCCAAAGCTGAGTATTGGCTGCATCTATGAACTGCGACGACGCAGTGGAGGAGGAAAACACATGGGCGCGAGAGAAAAAGAAAAAGTCCTACACAAACCCCAGACGGCAAAAAGCCCGCACTAGGCGGGCTTTTTGTTTGTATGGTGCACTCGACAGGATTCGAACCTGTGACCGCTCGGTTCGTAGCCGAGTACTCTATCCAGCTGAGCTACGAGTGCAGATTGTGTTTTTAGACCAGATCACAACTGGTTGTAACCGAATCACTTGCATTGCTGCAACTGACTCTTAAATGGTGCACTCGACAGGATTCGAACCTGTGACCGCTCGGTTCGTAGCCGAGTACTCTATCCAGCTGAGCTACGAGTGCATTTGTTGCCGCGCATTATAGGCCGTTCAATCTCTATGTAAAGCTATTTTTTCGTTAATTTTCAACAACTTAGCGAAAAAACCAGATTGCAACGTACTAAGCAAATAATGGCGGAGAACGGGGGATTCGAACCCCCGACACCCTTTTGAGGTGTACTCCCTTAGCAGGGGAGCGCCTTCGGCCACTCGGCCAGCTCTCCGCAACACGGGGCGTATATTAACCACGTTCATCCCCGTTTGCAAACATAAAAAACGATAAAAATTAAAGGCTTGGTTCTTCGTCCTTCTCTTTCTTGATCCGCAGGTAGATTTCCTCGCGGTGTACCGCCACCTCTTTCGGAGCGTTAACCCCGATACGCACTTGATTGCCTTTGACGCCGAGCACGGTCACGGTGATTTCGCCATCACCGATAATCAGGCTTTCTGCGCAACGACGAGTCAGAATCAGCATACCTTTCTCCTCACGCATTTCAGTTCAGGAACAACAGTCTGCAAAAAAAAGGCCTTCGACCTACAACCCAAAGGCCATAGCCCTACCCGCCTAAGTATTGTCGAGCGCACGCAAAAGAACATGCGCTCTACAAAAAAAGGAAAGGCGCGGTAAACCGCGCCTTCCTGGCACTTCGTCACTCGCCCTGTCGGGCCGGAGCGTCCAGCTCAAAAGCGGTATGCAGTGCGCGTACAGCCAATTCCAGGTACTTCTCTTCGATGACCACCGAGACCTTGATTTCCGAGGTGGAGATCATCTGGATGTTGATGCTTTCCTTGGCCAGTGCCTCGAACATGCGGCTGGCAACGCCGGCATGGGAACGCATGCCCACACCCACGATCGACACCTTGGCAATCTTGGTATCGCCGACCACTTCACGGGCGCCAATCTCGCTCGCGGTGTTCTGCAGGATCTTCTCCGCCGCATCGTACTCGTTGCGGTGCACGGTGAAGGTGAAATCGGTGGTGTTATCGTGCGAAACGTTCTGCACGATCATGTCGACTTCGATGTTCGCGCCGCTGATAGGGCCCAGGATCTTGAAAGCCACGCCCGGGGTATCCGGCACGCCACGGATAGTCAGCTTGGCTTCATCACGGTTGAAAGCGATACCGGAAATGATCGGCTGTTCCATGGATTCCTCTTCATCAATAGTAATGAGGGTGCCCGGACCCTCTTTGAAGCTGTGCAATACGCGCAGCGGAACGTTGTACTTGCCGGCGAATTCCACCGCACGGATCTGCAGCACCTTGGAACCGAGGCTGGCCATTTCCAGCATCTCTTCAAAGGTGATCTTGTCCAGGCGCTGGGCCACGGAGACAACGCGCGGATCCGTGGTGTAAACGCCATCCACATCGGTGTAGATCTGGCATTCATCGGCCTTCAGAGCCGCGGCCAGTGCCACGCCGGTAGTGTCCGAACCGCCACGCCCCAGGGTGGTGATGTTGCCGTGCTCATCCACACCCTGGAACCCTGCTACAACTACCACGCGCCCGGCTTTCAGATCCGTACGGATTTTCTGATCGTCGATCTGCAGGATCCGCGCCTTGGTATGCGCGCTGTCAGTGAGGATGCGCACCTGACTGCCAGTGTAGGACACCGCCGGCACACCGCGCTTGTTCAACGCCATGGCCAGCAAAGCGATGGTCACCTGCTCGCCGGTGGACACGATCACATCCAGCTCACGTGGCAGCGGCTGTTGATCACCACTGATTGCCTTGGCCAGGTCGATCAGGCGATTGGTCTCGCCGCTCATGGCCGACAGCACCACCACTAGGTCGTCGCCGGCATCGCGGAATTTCTTAACCTTGTCGGCCACCTGCTCGATTCTTTCAACAGAGCCGACCGAGGTGCCTCCAAATTTCTGTACGATCAAAGCCATTTCTAAGCCGCCTCAGCCCGTAAAGGGGCGCCCAATAAACAAATTCAAGCAACCGAGCGAGCCCATGACTAGACCATGGGCTCATTAACAGCGCCTTAAATGCCTGCCTCGACAAACGGCACGGTCAGGGCCAGTGCCGCGTCCAGGGCACCGGCGTCTACACCACCGCCTTGCGCCATGTCCGGACGACCACCGCCCTTCCCGCCCACTGCCGCGGCGGCTTGCTTCATCAAATCACCGGCCTTGAGTTGGCCAGTCAGGTCTTTGGTTACACCGGCAACCAGAACGACCTTTTCCTCATGGACACCGCCGAGCAGGATCACTGCGCGGCCGAGCTTGTTCTTCAACTGATCGACCAAGGCCAACAGCGCCTTGCCATCCTGACCGTCCAGGCGCACGGCCAGGACTTTCACACCCTTGACGTCCAGCGCACTGGCCGACAGATCATCGCCCGCCGCACTGGCTGCCTTGGCCTGCAACTGCTCCAGCTGTTTCTCCAGCGCACGGTTGCGCTCCAGAACGGCGGACAGCTTGTCGATCAGGTTGTCACGGCTGCCCTTGACCAGGCCCGCCGCCTCCTTGAGTTGTTCTTCAGCCGCGTTGAGGTAAGCCAGCGCCGCAGCGCCGGTCACCGCTTCAATACGACGCACGCCGGACGCCACACCGCCTTCGCTGATGATTTTCAGCAGGCCGATGTCGCCGGTACGGTTGGCGTGGATACCGCCACACAGCTCCACCGAGAAGCTGCCGCCCATGCTCAGCACGCGCACTTCATCGCCGTACTTCTCGCCAAACAGCGCCATGGCGCCTTTCTTTTTAGCGGTTTCGATATCGGTTTCTTCGGTTTCCACCGCTGTGTTCTTGCGAATCTCGGCGTTGACGATGTCTTCCAGGGCCTTGATCTGCTCCGGCTTGATCGCTTCAAAGTGGCTGAAGTCGAAGCGCAGGCGCTGACTGTCGACCAACGAACCCTTCTGCTGAACGTGATCACCCAGTACCTGACGCAACGCGGCGTGCAGCAGGTGAGTGGCGGAGTGATTCAAAGCGGTTGCATGCCGTACGTCGGCATCGACCTGGGTGTCTACCGGCGCACCGACCGTCAGGTTGCCCAGCACCAGCACACCGTGATGCAGGAACGCGCCGCCGGTCTTGGTGGTGTCGCGCACCTCAAAACGACCGGAGGTCGAGCTGAGGAAACCACAGTCACCAATCTGGCCGCCGGACTCGGCGTAGAACGGCGTCTGGTCCAGGACCACAACGGCCTCATCGCCTTCGTTCAACACGTCGACCGATTTGCCGTCTTTATAGATAGCAACAATTTTGGCCGAGCCAACGGTCGCCTGGTAACCAATGAACTCGGTAGGCACATCAACCTTGACCAGGGTGTTGTAGTCCAGGCCAAAGGAGCTGGCGGAGCGAGCGCGCACGCGCTGGGCTTCCATCTCACGCTCAAAACCGGCCTCATCGACGGTCAGCTCGCGCTCACGGGCAATGTCGGCGGTCAGGTCCATGGGGAATCCGTAGGTGTCGTAAAGCTTGAACACCACGTCGCCCGGCACCACGGTGCCTTTGAGCCCGGCCAGGTCCTGCTCCAGGATCTTCAGGCCGTGTTCCAGGGTCTTGGAGAACTGCTCTTCTTCAGCCTTGAGCACGCGCTCGATGTTGTCTTGCTGCTGCTTGAGTTCCGGGAAGGCTTCGCCCATCTCGGCAACCAGCGCGGCGACGATTTTGTAGAAGAAGCTGCCGGTGGCGCCCAGCTTGTTGCCGTGACGGCAGGCACGACGGATGATGCGACGCAGCACATAACCACGGCCTTCGTTCGACGGCAGCACGCCATCGGCGATCAGGAAACCGCAGGAACGGATGTGGTCCGACACTACTTTGAGCGACGACTGGTTTTCGTTGGCGCAGCCAATCGCGGCAGCCGAGGCGCTCAGCAGGTTGGTGAACAGGTCGATTTCGTAGTTGGAGTGAACGTGCTGCATCACCGCACTGATCCGCTCCAGGCCCATGCCGGTGTCTACCGACGGCGCCGGCAGCGGATGCAACACGCCATCGGCGGTGCGGTTGAACTGCATGAACACGTTGTTCCAGATCTCGATGTAACGGTCGCCATCTTCTTCCGGCGAGCCCGGCGGGCCGCCCCAGATGTCGGCGCCGTGATCGTAGAAGATTTCGGTGCAAGGGCCGCACGGGCCGGTATCGCCCATGGTCCAGAAGTTGTCGGAGGCGTACGGCGCGCCCTTGTTGTCGCCGATGCGGATCATGCGCTCCACCGGCACACCGATTTCATTGGTCCAGATGTCATACGCTTCGTCGTCGGTCGCGTAGACGGTGACCCAGAGTTTTTCCTTCGGCAGCTTCAGCACGCCGGTCAGGAAGGTCCAGGCAAAGGTGATCGCGTCTTTCTTGAAATAGTCGCCGAAGCTGAAGTTGCCGAGCATTTCGAAGAAGGTGTGGTGGCGCGCGGTGTAACCGACGTTTTCCAGGTCACTGTTCTTGCCGCCGGCGCGTACGCACTTCTGGCTGCTGGTGGCGCGGGTGTAGGCGCGCTTTTCCTGGCCCAGGAAGCAGTCCTTGAACTGGTTCATCCCCGCGTTAGTGAACAGCAGGGTGGGGTCATTGCCTGGGATCAAGGAGCTGGAGGCTACACGGGTGTGGCCTTGCTCTTCGAAGAAGCGAAGGAAGGCTTCACGGATTTCTGCGCTTTTCATTAGGTTCTTCCACGGAGGCTGCGGCCAAAGGCCAGTGCGCAACATCATCAGACGGAGCGACGGCAAAGGGCCGCATTATATCGGCCCTTTGCCGGTGGTACAGCGTGTTTATACGATTGAAACGTTCAATTAGACGGTCTGCACGGTCATTTCCGCGAAAATTCGACGAATGTCTGCGCGACCTGCTCGATCTGCGCCCGGCTGACATCCAAATGCGTGACCATGCGCAGACGCGGGGCGGCGCTCAACGTGATCCCGCGTTCGGCGGCAAACGCCTTCAAGGCTTGAGCCTGGCCACCGATCTGCACGTAGACCATGTTGGTCTGCACGGGCTCCACCTCATAACCGGCCTGGCGCAACGCATCGCCCAGCCATTGGGCATTGGCGTGGTCATCAGCCAGGCGCTGCACCTGGTGATCCAGGGCATACAGCCCCGCCGCCGCCAGTGAGCCGGCCTGGCGCATGCCGCCGCCGACCATCTTGCGCAGGCGCCGGGCCTTGGCGATCAACGCCGTGGAACCGCACAGCACCGAACCAATCGGCGCGCCAAGGCCTTTGGACAGGCACACCGACACCGAATCGAAATGCTGGGCAATCTCGCGCGCATCCACGCCGAGCTTGACCGCTGCGTTGTACAGCCGCGCGCCATCCAGATGCAGGGCCAGGTCATGTTCACGGGTGAATGCCCGTGCCTTTGCCAAGTAATCCAGCGGCAATACCTTGCCTTGCATGGTGTTTTCCAGCGCCAGCAAACGGGTGCGGGCAAAGTGGAAGTCGTCGGGTTTGATCGCCGCCAGCACCTGGTCCAGGTCCAGGGAACCATCGGCCTGCACTTCCAGGGGTTGCGGCTGGATCGAACCGAGCACCGCCGCGCCACCGCCTTCGTATTTGTAGGTATGGGCCTGCTGGCCGACGATGTATTCCTCGCCGCGTTCACAGTGGGCCATCAACGCCAACAGGTTGCTCATGGTGCCGGTCGGCACGAACAACGCGGCGGCAAAACCCAGGCGCTTGGCCAGTTCGGCTTCGAGGCGATTGACGCTGGGGTCCTCGCCATACACGTCATCGCCGCTGACGGCAGCGGCCATCGCGTCCCGCATGCCGGGGGTGGGTTGGGTCACGGTGTCGCTGCGCAGGTCGATCACAGACATGAAACAAGCCTCTGAAGGGTTGAGTAAGTTCCTTTTGTGAGTGATTACTGCGGGCAACGCCACGGAATATCAAGCCCCCAATGCATTCAATCGAATACCAACCAAACAAAGCGATATAGCTTATCGATACAGCGGTCGTGCAGTTTTCGAAAAAGCGTGTTAAAAACTCTCCGCCGCCAGGGTTCTGGTGGCAACGTTCTCAGGGCGGGGTGCAATTCCCCACCGGCGGTAATTACACGCAATGTGTATAGCCCGCGAGCGCTTGGCGCCTCGAACTGCTCCGGCAGGACGGCGACAAGGTCAGCAGACCCGGTGTGATCCCGGGGCCGACGGTCATAGTCCGGATGAAGAGAGAACGGGATTGGCACCTAAGGGCCGCGCACGAATTGTGCTTGCGTACCCTTAAATCCCATTCGATTCATAACGCCCTGTTTTTTTCTTAAACAGGAGTCAGAACATGCAACCCACCGCAATCGACAGCAAAAGCAAAAACCACCACGGCGAGCGCGTCGCGTTTATCCAGGCCTGCTGGCACAAGGATATTGTCGACCAATCGCGCAAAGGTTTCCTCGCCGAAATGATCGCCCAGGGCTACCAGGAATCGGACATCGATTTCTTCGAAGTCGGCGGCGCCTTTGAAATGCCCTTGCACGCCAAGCTGCTGGCCAAGACCGGCCGTTACGCCGGTATCGTTGCCGCCGCGCTGGTGGTGGACGGTGGCATCTATCGCCACGAATTCGTCGCCCAATCGGTGGTCAGCGGCCTGATGCAGGTGCAGCTGGAAACCGAAGTGCCGGTGTTCTCGGTGTCCCTGACCCCGCATCACTTCCACGCCGGCAGCGAACACCAGACCTTCTTCTACGAGCACTTCGTGCACAAAGGTCAGGAAGCTGCACGCACCTGCGCCGACACCCTGCACAAGGTCCGCGCGATCCGCCGCAGTGAGCAAAAACTGGCGGTCTGACACAGACTGAGCCCGAAAAAAACGCCCCGACAAGCTCGCTTGCCGGGGCGTTTTTTATGGGGGCGCTGCTGCATGATAACGACCCAAGCACCGAACCCACTACGACCAACCCCGAACCTTTCAGCGAGAACGGTTTGCGCAAAGCGTTGGGGCTGCCGCCGCGTACTGCATCCAGGTCGACACAGACAAGTGCTTAAACCAGTGCTGCGTCGGTGGTGGGCACAATCAGAATCCCGGCCCGCAAGCCATTCTTCACCTTCGGGTTAGGGAAGATGATGCGCGCACCCTCCTCCTCGATCACCCAGCGGGTCTTGGCCACGTCTTCGGCCAGCAGGTAGCCCTGCGCTAACGGCGAGAAGTTCTCCACGTCAGCGGGCAAGTGCATCAGGAAGGCATCGCTGTGTTTGATGACTTCGCGCGATACGGCAAACAATTGCAGGCCGTCCAGGCTCTCGGTTTCCGGCTCGGTGCCTTCGATGATCTGCTTCAAGCGGGTTTCCAGGCGAGATACGTCCACACCCTGGTTCTGCCCGAACGGCCGCGCCTTGCCCAGCTCCAGGGTGAAAGCCTCGGCGTCGAGTTGCTCGTAGGTAAACGCGGTGAAGGTGATCGAGGTTTTGTTCTGCAACAGCACCGCTTGCATGCCGGCAGCGTTCAGGCGTGCCAGTTCATGGCGCGAATGCTGACGGCCTTCCTTCCACGGGTACAAAGCGAACTGCTCGATCTTCGAGCCACGAATAGCCGTGTGCAGGTCGTAATGCAGGCGCGAGCGGCCAGGCTGGCTGAAGAAGCTGCGGGCCAGTTGCTCAAGCTCGGCGGCGCGCATGGCCTCCGGGCCGATATTTTTTTCGTGACGGCCGTTGAACAGCCGGTTGACGTCCAGTTCCAGGTAACGCTCGCCGCGGCGCATGGCCTCGGGGTTGCCGAACAGGAACAGAATACGGGTGCGGGGTTTGATCTCCCCACGGGCGATGCCATGCAACAGGCGGTCGAGCAATTCGATCGGCGCGGTTTCGTTGCCATGGATGCCGGACGACAGCAGCAGGTCGCCGCCGCTGTCCTTCGCTTCAGGTGGGCGCACTTCAAGCGCGCCCTCGCTGAGCCAGCGCATCTGCACGCCGTCGACAGTCAGTTGAATTTTTTGCGCCGGTTCACGACCGGCGAGGGTCAGTTCAAGCAGTTTGCCGAGGGCGAGCATACGCAGCTTCCTTAGTGGTTGCAGCCTGGGCCGTGGACGTGATCGTCGTCATCACCTTCAACGTCGGCCGGTTCCATTTCCAGTTGCAGGCTCATCAGGTTGGTGGCCAGTGGGCGCATCAGCAGATTGGCGTATTCGGCATCGCCTTCTTCCACGTCAACGCCGATCAGCAGTTGGCCACGGCCGTCGTGCTGGATCCAGATTTCCTTGCCCTGCCAGACCACGGCGACGCGGGTGCAGGAAGTTTCCAGCTGGGTGCCGTCGGTGTCTTCAAGAATCAGTTTCAGGGTGTCGGTGGTCATAAATAGCTCTCAGCCATGCGGCGTTTAATTGATCTGGAAAGGATAAACCGAGCCCAGTTTAAGGATTTGCGTCAGTTCATCCAGTGCCGTCCGGCATTCAAGCAGCAACTGCGGGTCAGCCAGGTCGCTTTCGCGCAAGCTGTCGCGGTAGTGCTTGCCTACCCACTGGGTCAGTGTTTCGTACAACGGCGCGGTCATGATAACGCCTGGATTCACCGCCGCCAGTTCCGTTTCGTTCAACGCCACACGTAAACGCAGGCACGCCGGGCCACCGCCGTTCTGCATACTTTGCTTGAGGTCGAACACCTTCACTTCGCGGATCAGGCCACCGGCAGCGGTCAGGCCTTGCAGGTACTGCCAGACGCGCTCATTGGCACGGCACTCTTCCGGCACGATCAGCAGCATCGAGCCGTCAGCGCGGCTCAGCAACTGGCTGTTGAACAGGTAGGAACGTACCGCGTCTTCGACACTGACTTGCGCGCGCGGCACGCAGACGGACTGGAAGTGACCGCCCAACTTACCCAGTTTGCCGTGCAGTTCCGCGAGCATCTGTTCGGTATTGAGGAAGGCATCTTCGTGATAGAACAGCACTTCGCCGTTGCCGACCGCGATCACGTCGTTGTGGAACACGCCCGCATCGATCACTGCCGGGTTCTGCTGGGCGTAGACCACGCCGTCATCCTTCAAGCCGTGCAGCCGTGCGACCGCCTGGGACGCTTCCAGGGTCTGGCGCGCCGGATATTTCTGCGGCGCCGGGTAACGGGGATCGAACGCGCTGCGACCAAACACGAAAAATTCGACGCCCGCCTCGCCATATTCACGGCAGAAGCGCGTGTGGTTGGCCGCGCCTTCATCACCGAACTGCGCCACGGCCGGCAAGGCGGCGTGGTGGGCGAAGTGTTTATCATCGGCAAACATCGCGCCCAACACACGGCTGGTGGTCGGGTGTTCGATGCTGCGGTGGTATTTGCAGTTGAGGTTGGCGGCGGTGAAATGCACGCGGCCGTCAAAGGTGTCGGCACTTGGGCTGACGGTGGCGGCGTTGGCCACCCACATGCTCGACGCAGAGCAGCTCGCGACCAGCAACGGCATCGCATCCTTGGCCGCTTGCTGGATCACTTGGGCGTCGGTGCCGCTGAAACCCAGGTTGCGCAAGGCGGCCACATCAGGACGTTCCTGGGGCGCCAATACACCTTGTACAAAGCCCATGTCCATCAGGGCTTTCATTTTCTGCAGGCCCTGCAACGCCGCTTCCTTGGGGTTGGAATGCTGCTGGCTGTTGCTCTGGGACGCGACGTTGCCGAAGGACAAACCGCCGTAGTTATGGGTCGGCCCCACTAGACCGTCAAAATTGACTTCATAGGATTTCATCGGCGAGGCTCCACGAACATCTGTATTTTTATAGGCATCAAATTACTTGAACACACCACCGACCTAATGTGGGAGCGGGCTTGCTGTGGTGAGGGGGCTTGCCCCCCGACGGGTACACCGCCGAATTCTGGGGCTGCTTCGCAGCCCAGCGCGGGGCAAGCCCACTCACCACAAAGCCGGTTCCTGCATTAGATCAGCGTAATGCCGGGGGTTAGCGTTGCTGGCACCACCAAGGTTGGGGTTTCCAGCGAGGCCACCGGGTACGCGCAATAATCCGCCGCGTAATACGCACTGGCGCGATGGTTGCCCGACGCACCTACCCCACCAAACGGCGCGGTACTGGCGGCGCCGGTCAGCTGTTTGTTCCAATTGACGATGCCCGCGCGGCTTTCCAGCCAGAACTGCTGGTAGCGCGCTTCGGAGTCCGACAACAGACCAGCGGCCAAACCGTATTGGGTGTTGTTGGCCTCGGCAATCGCCGCTTCAAAATCAGCGTAGCGGATCACCTGTAACAGTGGGCCGAACAGTTCCTCGTCTTCACGCTCGGTCACGCCGGTCACGTCGATGATGCCGGGGGTCAGCAAGGCGGCCTGGTCCTGAGGCTGAGTCATTTCCAGCAGCGCCACAGCGCCATTGGCGAGCATCAGTTCCTGGGCGTCCATCAACGCTTTGGCGGCGGCGAGGGAGATTACCGAGCCCATGAACGGCGCGGGTTGCTGATCAAACGCGCCCACCTCAATGGTCGAGCTGACCGCCACCAGGCGCGCCAGCAACGCGTCGCCCCAAGCACCTTGCGGCACCAGCAGGCGGCGCGCACAGGTGCAGCGCTGGCCGGCGGAGATAAATGCCGACTGGATGATGGTGTAGACCGCTGCATCCACATCGGCCACTTCGTCGACCACCAACGGGTTGTTGCCGCCCATTTCCAGGGCGAGGATCTTGTCCGGGCGCCCGGAGAATTGCTGGTGCAGATGATTGCCGGTACGGCTGGAGCCGGTGAAGAACAACCCATCGATACCGGGGTTGGCCGCCAACGCGATGCCGGTTTCCCGCGCGCCTTGCAGCAGGTTCAACACACCCGCCGGCAACCCGGCTTCGATCCAGCATTGCACGGTCAGCTCGGCAACCTTGGGGGTTAGTTCGCTCGGTTTGAACAGCACGGTGTTACCCGCCAGCAACGCCGGCACGATATGCCCGTTCGGCAAGTGGCCAGGGAAGTTGTACGGGCCAAACACCGCCACCACACCGTGGGGCTTGTGGCGCAACACGGCGGTGGCGTCGCCTAGCGCGCCGCTCTTCTCTCCGGTGCGCTCGCGGTAGCTTTGCACCGAGATCGCGATCTTGTTGGCCATGCTGGTCACTTCGGTGGCCGACTCCCACAGCGGCTTGCCAGTTTCCTCACCGATGCAACGGGCGATTTCGTCGGCACGGCTTTTCAGGGTGGCGGCGAAGGTTTCCAGCACGCTGATGCGTTCTTCCAGCGGGCGCTTGGCCCAGGCTGGGAACGCCTGGCGCGCGGCCTGCACGGCGGACTCGACCTGCTCGGCCGTGGCGCCATTGCCGGCCCACAGCACCTGCTGGGTCACCGGGTTGCGCGATTCAAACAGTTCACCCTGGCCAGCCAACCAGCTACCTGCGATATACAACGAATTCATTATTTCGACTCCCGAGCAGCGGACAACGGTACGGCACGCACTTGATCACCCACCACCAGTTGCAGGCGCTTGGCGGTCTGCGGATCGACCACCAGCGTGCCCGCCGCCAGACGAGCCGGGGCGGCGGTGATGCGGCATTCTTCGCGCTTGCGGTTATGGATCAGGAACGGCGTGGCATCGTCCCCCGGCGTACCAATCGCCAGCACCAGCGACTGGCTGTCGCGCACAGCACGGATCTTGGTGGTTTCACATTCCACCGCAGGGCCGGCATCGAAGATGTCGACATAGCCTTGGTAGCTGAAGCCTTCGCTCTTGAGCATGCTCAGCGCCGGCTCGGTGTCCGGGTGGACCTTGCCGATCACGTTGCGCGCATCCTCGGACAGGAAGCAGCTGTACAGCGGAAACTTCGGCATCAGCTCGGCGATAAAAGCCTTGTTGCCCACGCCGGTGAGGTAGTCAGCCTGGCTGAATTCCATCTTGAAGAAGTGGCGGCCCAGGCTTTCCCAGAACGGCGAACGGCCGGCGTCGTTGGACACGCCGCGCATCTCGGCAATGATCTTATTGCCAAACAATTGCGGGAATTCGGCGATAAACAACATGCGCGCCTTGGCCAGCATGCGGCCGTTAAGGCCGGTGCGGTAATCGGCGTGCAGGAACAACGAGCACAGCTCGGAGTTACCGGTGAGGTCGTTGGCCAGGAACAGCGTCGGGATCTCGCGGTAGATGTTCAGCTCCTGGGAGGCACTGACCGTCAGGCCAACCCGGAAGTTGTACCAAGGCTCGCGCAGGCCAACGGCGCCGGCAATGGCGGAAATGCCCACCACTCGGCCTTCGTCGTTTTCCAGCACGAACAGGTAGTCGGCATCGCCACGCCCGGCTTCGCCGCGAAAGGTTTTCTCGGCCCAGCCCACGCGGTGGGTCAGGCGCTCTTCGTTGGCCGGCAAGGTGGTGAGGCCGGTGCCGGTGCTGCGCGCCAGATCAATCAGGGCCGGTAAATCGCTGCTGCGTACGGGACGAACGATCATGCTATCTCCTCGAACGGGCCGCTGTTGTCAGCCACCCGCGAAACTCTCTTTTTAAACCGCTACCAGGCGCACGCTCGCGCCTTCACCAACACCCAGGGCTTCGGCCGCTGCAAGGTCCAACGTCACCGGTTTACCCGGCGCATAGTCCAGCTCCAGCATCACCGCGCGGTAATCCTGCAACTGCGCGTTGCTCACCAGGTACTGGCGACCGACACCCTTGACCATCTCACCGATCTTCACCGGCACCACGCGGCTCTGGGCGATCGAGCGAATGCCCGACACCCGTGCGTGCAGCGTCGGGCCACCGTCGAAGATGTCGATGTAATGGTCGGTCTCGAAGCCTTCGCGCATGAGGATGTCGAAGGTGATCTGTGCACGCGGGTGCACCTGGCCCATGGCTTCCTGGGCTTCGTCCGGCAGCAGCGGCACGTAGATCGGATAGTGCGGCATCAGCTCGGCGAGGAAGGTACGGCTTTTCAGCCCGCACAAGCGCTCGGCGGCGGCGTAGTTGAGGTCGAAGAAGTTGCGCCCGATGGCGTCCCAGAACGGCGAGTCGCCGTTCTCATCGCTGTAGCCGACGATCTCGGTCACCACCGAGTCGGCAAAGCGCTCGGGGTGGCTGGCGACAAACAGCAGGCGGCCACGGGAATTGAGTTCCGACCACGGCGAACCGACCAGCTCGGGCACCACATAAAAACTGGTGAGCAGGCTGTTGCCGGTGAGGTCGTGGCACTGGGAAAGCACGTGGATCTTGTTGTGAATCTTCAGCTCGCGGGAGGCGTGCACGAAGGTCTCGTTACGGAAACTGTAGAAAGGTTCCGAGTAGCCCGCCGACGCGACAATAGCCGAGCAACCGGCGAGCTTGCCGGTCTCGGTGTCTTCAAGCACGAAGAAATAACTCTCTTCGCCGTTGAAACTGACCTCGGCCGCGAAGGACGCTTCGCTGGCGGCGATCTTGTCGCTCAGGCGTTCCACATCGTCCGGCAAGGAGGTGACACCAATCGGGCTGTCCGCAGCCAGACGCTGTACCTCGCCCAGATCAGCCATTTGCGCGGGGCGCATCACCAGCATGGTGTCACTCCTTAACTCGAAAAACTCACAGAGGGAAAAATGCCGGACAGGAGAACTGCTCACACCGCTCTCACGGTGTAAACAAATCTATGTGGGAGCCGGGCTTGCCCGCGATTACGGCGTGTCAGTCAGCACAGATGTTGCCTGTACCACCGTCTTCGCAGGCAAGCCAGCTCCCACATTTGATCCAGTCCGGCCTTTGGAATTTGTGTTCGGCGCCCGATTGTTCGGACGCCGAGCGGTCCATCAAGCTTGCGTCAGCGCTTTAACTGCACGCTCAAAACGGTCCAGGCCTTCCTTGATATCCGCCTCTTCCACCACCAGGCTCGGGGCAAAACGCACCACGTCCGGACCGGCTTGCAGGATCATCAGGTTTTCTTTCTCGGCCGCGTTGAACACGTCCTTGGCCTTGCCTTTGAACGCATCGCTCAGCACGCAACCAATCAACAGGCCCATGCCGCGTACTTCGGTGAAGATGCCGTACTGTTTGCCAATCTGTTCCAGGCGTGCCTTGAACAGGTCGTGCTTGGCGTTGACGCCGGCCAGCACCTCTGGGGTGTTAATCACGTCGATCACCGCCTCGGCCACCGCGCACGCCAGCGGGTTGCCGCCGTAGGTGGTGCCATGTGTGCCGACGACCAGGTGCTTGGCCAGCGCTTCAGTGGTGAGCATCGCCGCGATCGGGAAACCGCCGCCCAGGCTCTTGGCGCTGGTAAGGATGTCCGGGGTCACGCCGTAATGCTGGTAAGCGAACAGATGGCCGCTGCGGCCCATGCCGGTCTGCACTTCGTCGAACACCAGCAGCGCGTTGTTCGCGTCGCACAGCTCGCGGGCGCCTTGCAGGTAAGCCAGCTCAGCCGGCAGTACGCCGCCTTCGCCCTGGATCGGCTCCAGTACCACAGCGCAAGTCTTGTCCGACACGGCGGCTTTCAGCGCGGCCAGGTCGTTATAAGGCACGTGCGTGATACCGGTGATTTTAGGACCGAAACCATCGGAGTACTTGGACTGGCCACCGACGTTGACGGTGAACAGGGTACGACCGTGGAAGCTGTTCAGCGCGGCGATGATCTCGTATTTCTCGCTGCCGAAACGGTCGAACGCAACGCGACGGGCCAGTTTGAATGCGGCCTCGTTGGCCTCGGCGCCGGAGTTGCAGAAGAACACGCGCTCGGCAAAGGTGGCGTCGATCAGCTTGTGGGCCAGGCGCAGGGCCGGCTCATTGGTGAAAACGTTGGAGACGTGCCACAGCTTGTTGGCCTGTTCGGTCAGTGCACCGACCAGCGCCGGGTGGGCGTGGCCCAACACGTTGACCGCGATGCCGCCGGCAAAGTCGATCAGCTCGCGACCCGCCTGGTCCCACACGCGCGAACCTTCGCCACGCACAGGAATGAATGCGGCCGGTGCGTAGTTAGGCACCATGACCTGGTCGAAATCGGCACGTTGCACCGGGGCTTGCTCAACGGACATCGGAGTCTCCTGAAGAGGAACGCCTGCCTGGAACTGGCGGGCGATGCAGGGATTGTAAGGACAGTTTTCAGCGCGGCCTTGTCGCCAAGCGACAACTTCTTATAGCGCCAACCCGCGATTTTGGCGGGTTTACGCCAATGCGACAAATAGCGTCGCAATGGCGCAGTTTAAACACTGTGGTGTCGCAGCGGCAGGTGTTCAGCAAGATAGATGCAACGCAAGGGGTGGTCGGCGATCTATCTACCTCCGGTCGGTCGGAAGAAATTGGTCTGCTCTCACGCCTATTCATCACACAAAGGCGTTCTCTCGTGACCCCACCGACTCCTTCCATCCCGCTCCCGGACCTGTCGACTTATCGCGACTTGCATCTGGAGATCCTCACGCAGGCGGTTCCCGACTGGCTGCCCAAGCTCTCTCCTGACAAGCGCGCAGCGTTTCGCACGGTAAAGCCAGACTTTGCGCAGTGGTACAAAACGGCCTCCCCGGAAGATCATGACCGTCTCAAAAACCGCATGAATACCGCCTGGGAGGCACAACTGCGGCTCGACCAGACCCTGGCCGAGATGAAGTCGGCGCAAGACTTCGGCGCGCCGCTGCTACAACAGTTACTCAAGCAACGCTTCGGTATCGAAACTGACGTCAAAACCACTTACCTGCGGCTCTACATTCCCCAAACGATACCTTGGTTCCCCGTTCGATCAGACGGCGCAAGAACCTGGACGGTGTCATTGATCGACGCTGCCCTGCACAACTTTGAAGACGGCGAGGCATTTGAAGCGCAATCGGCGTTCATCACCCAACCCACCAGCACCGGACAATTCGACAGGCTGACCGCGCTCCACACGCGAATCACCGTGGCGCAATTCACTGCCTTGTGCCGGGAACTGGACATCGGCGCCAAGTACCAGCGCTATCTTGAACAATTCTTTGATTTCAAAAACCCAGTGGCCATGGCGAGCCTAAAATTGAAGGTCAGGCAAAGCCAGGCAGCGAACTTGCACGTCGCGCTGCAAATGGCTTGGATGAAAGACGATCTGCACGATGATCAGTCATTCATACTCTTGCAACGCCTGATCAACAGCGACGGCAGCCTGAGTACCTGCCTACCGCTGCGGTGTTACAACCTGAGCATCATGTCCACCCCACTCACCGGCATCGTGCTGTTTGCCGAGAACATTGGCAGCCGTCGCCCGGTGGGCGTTATCGCCTATATCCCGGACGACCCTTACGCGCCGCTCAAGCAATACCCAACCCTTGTCGACTTCATGACCGCACTGGGCAACAACCTGCGCACCGCTGAGTATCAACAGTTCTTCAGCCGCTTCGTCAATCACGAAGATCGCGGCCTCTTCTTTGCCGACCTCAACCGCAGGCTGTCCAAGGTCACTTGGCACGAGCACACACGTGGCGATCCACTGCCCTCCTGGCGCGAGACCCCCATCGATAAGCCACACCTGACGTTCAGCGCCTCCAGCATCAGCGGCAACCTGTTCGAGCATCTGTTTCAGACAAAATTCAGCAAGGTGTTCAACGATGCCCGCATTATCGCGGTGTCCACCGCCAGCGTCGATCAGCGAGTACGCTGGGAGCGCTGGGACATCGTGCAGAAAGTGGCCGCGGCCATCCTGCAAATCGCAGCGCTGATTGCCGCCCCATTTGTCCCCCCCGTGGGCCTGTTGATGCTCGGCTACGCCGCCTATCAAATGCTTGATGACGCCTTTGAATGGATCATCGACCTGGCTGTGGGCGACGCGACCGTAGCTTGGGGGCATTTTCTGTCATTCGTGGAGCAAGGATTAGAATTGGCCCTGTTCATCGCGGGCGCGCCGCTGGCCGCTGGCGCCTTGCGTGCTGCGCTGCCTGCCGAAGTCATCACGTTTTTCAATGGCCTCAAGCCCGTCACGTTACCCAACGGCAAGGCACGACTCTGGAAGCCAGACCTTGCACCCTACGCCCACGCTATCAAACTGGCCGACCACGCCTATCCAAACGCCGAGGGCCTGCACGCCCACAACGGTAAAAATATCCTGCTGCTCCCGGACAAACTGTTTGTTGTACAGAAGGACCCTGTCACCCAGCAGCCTTACCTTCAACATCCCACCAGGGCCAACGCTTACCGCCCGTCCCTGCTGACCAACGGCAAAGGTACTTGGGTGAGCGAACTGGACACCCCCCTGAGCTGGGACAGCGCCACCCTCATGAAACGCCAAGGCCCTAAAACAGCCGGGCTCAGCGATGAACAATTGGTCACCGCTCGGCGCATCAGCGCCACGGACGACGACGCGTTGCGCAAGATGTACGTCAACCAGCACCAGCCACCCCCTTTGCTGACCGATACCATTGACCGCTTCCAGATCGACCAGACGCTGCAGGACTTCATTGATCAAATGAACAGCGATGATCCCGCGGTTTTCAAGCGGGCCGATGCGCAGTCCCAACTGCACCTGCTGGCCAACCTGGACCTTTGGCCAAAAGCCAAGACCCTGCGGTTTGTAGATGCCGAAGGCAGAACCGCCTGGGAGTTGCCCGGCGAAACAAACGCCAGCGTGGTGCAAATACTCGAAGCCCAGTTGAAAAACGGTGACTTACTGAAAACCCTGCTGGAAGCGCTGGATGAACCCCAACGCAAAACCTTGCTGGGAGAAGCATTCGGCGACCCGCCAACCTCCCTGGACAATCGCGCGCTTAAACTCAGGAAAAAACTGGCCGAACTGGCTCAATCGCATCGCGCTGAATTGTTCAACACCCGCTACCAAAAGCTGGAGACCCCTGTCACCCCTCGCCAACAGGCCATGGTCGACAACACACCCGGATTGCCGCTCACTGCAGCCGACGCCCTGCTGGACACCGCCAACAGCCAGGAACTCAAGGCCATTGACGAAGGAACAGTCCCCGCGCGCTTGACCGAGCTGGCCCAAGCGTTGCGAGACGAAGCCAGGGTGAACCATGCCTACGACGGTTTATACCTCGACTCGACGGACACCCTCGACACCCACCGACTGGCCTTGCACTCCCTGGAGCAATTGCCCGGCTGGGCAGGAAAAAAGGTGCGCATTGAGATCAGAAGCTCCACGCCCGAGGCCACCCTCCTGGGTGCCATCGGCAAACCCAAGGCACGCATCAAAAGAATCCTGGTGCGCTCGCCCGATGGGCGTTACACCCCGCAAGACGATAGCGGCGAACTGTTCGGCGCAACCGACCTGTACAACGCGGTGCTCCAGGCCCTGCCCGATGCCGAGCGCAACGCCCTGGGCCTGCGCATCGGCCAAGGCCCCGATCTGCGGCTGGCCCTGCGCACCCATGCACTGAAACGCGCCCCCTTGCGCAAGCTGATCACCGCCGAGCCCGCCCGCGCGCCTACCGACACCCGCACCCATCTGCGCCTGCTGGGCATGGACAACTACCCACCGGCTGCACCGGCTGAACAGCCCAGCGCGCAGGCGTTGGCACGAGAGCTGTATCCAGCCCGCACCGATGAACAAATCGGTGAGATGATCCAGGCACTGGAACGCCGTCCGGGTGGAGCCTTTCCGGCATTAACCGCCCTACGCCAAGAGTATCTGCAACTTAATCGTGTCCTGGCCGACTGGGCAGCCCGCACCCCGCGCCGCTACCCGGACAGCGAGGTGAACATGGGCCGTCAGGAATACAGTGACATGCGGCAAAACCGCGTGCTTTTCTGGCGTGAACTCTTGAGCGCCTGGCGCCGGGAAACCGAGACAGATACCTACTTCGAGCATCCCAGCCAAAACGGTGAGAAACTCAAATCGCACGCCATTCTGTATGGAGAGCTACCGGCGCTGCAGGCCAATTTCGAGCATATTTCCTACCTTGAACTCAATGGCAACAAGACAGCACTGAATAACGTCGATGGTTTTTTGCGTAGCTTTCCCAACATTCGCCACCTCAGCATCGCCAACGCCCAACTGGGTCAACTGCCACCCTCTCTCAGCGCAATGCCACGCCTCAACACATTGGTCCTCAGCGACTGCGGTATCACCCTGACACCCGACAGCCTGAATGCGCTGACGGCCATGAATAGACTTCGAACCCTGGACCTGTACAACAACCCGCTGGACTTGACCCCAAACGTTGAACGCATGATTGAACTGCGCTTTCTGGACCTATCCGAGACTGGCATTTCCAATGTACCTGTCGGTCTGCTCAGCCGAACATCGCTGGAGCTGGCAATGCTGTCCCAAAACCAGATTACACAGCTGCCTTCCGCGCTTTTCGATCTGCCCGCCGACACCCCAACCACCTTCGGCCTCTCGGGCAATCCCCTGTCGCGAGCGACCTTGGAGCAGGTAAAAAGCTATTACCAGCGAACAGGTCATTATTGGGACATCGACGCATTGGCAATCGATATTCAGCGCGTCAATACGCTTTTCCCGGACTTCAGCGTGAACGAAGTCAACCGCTTTCTCTTTGGTCTGTCTGGCAATATTGAAATGGGCCAGATCGAACTGGCGCGACTGGAAGTCGAATATGCTGACCTGTCCGACGGGCTTGATACATGGGCACAGCAAGCCCCCGCACCGGAGGAGCAAGCCCGGCGAGAGGCATTCAAAGAGGAACTCCAAGCCTGCTGGCGCCGAGAAGGTGCACTGGATACGAGCAGCCCCAAGGTCATTCCCACGTTCGCCGTGGAAAGCCCGCAACCTGTTACAGGCACATTCCCATCACTGGACAGCGGTGTCTTCAGGCATGTGTCTGCATTGCGCCTGAAGGGTGCGCAGGCGCCATTTCCCTTGCAATCGTCGCTTTTTTTCAGAGGGTTCCCCACCCTTAACCACTTGTTTATCGAGGGTTATGTGATGGGTGATGTTCCCGCTTCGTTATGGGACCTGCCCCAATTGACCTCGTTGCGTCTGCCCCGTTGCGCGCTCACCTTATCAACCGAGAGTGCCGCATCACTCGCCACGCTGAACGAGTTGGGAACACTGGACTTGAGTCATAACCCTCTGGGCCAACTGCCTGATTTCAGCGCGCTGCCCAGGCTGTCCAGCATCGCGCTTGAAGACACCGGCTTGACGCAAATTCCCGACAGCCTGCTGACGGCCGTGGAGCGCCAACACGTCAACCTGAGCAATAACCTGATCACCCAGGTTCCCGACAGCATGTTCAGGCTGCCCGACTCAGTCACCGCCGTCTTCGACCTCTCCCGCAACCCACTGAACCGCTCGGCACTGATGCAGATCAAACGCCATTGCCAGCGCACGGGCGAGCATTGGCGCGTCGATGCGCCGACGTCGTTGCGAGAAAGGATCGAAGCGCTGTACCCCACCTTCACCGAAAACGAAGCCAGCCGCTTCTTTTTTGAGCGACCCGGTGACCTGGACGCGGCAGAGCCTGCCATCGGACAACTTGAAGCCGAATACGCCAAACTGCGCACCGACCTTGAAGCATGGGTGGTGAATGTGCCAGAGCGCCACCCGATCGTGGACACGCCATTGGATGAGCAAACGCGGGCACAGGATCAGCTCAATCGACGGGCATTCAAAGCGCTGCTTGAAGAAGCCTGGCGCCGCGAAAGCGAACTGGACGACAACAACGACAGGTTTGAGCCGAGCTATAAGCTGACCTTTGAGGCGCCGATCCTAGGGGAGCTACCCGAATTGAGCGCCCGGTTTGAGCATGTGACAACACTCGACCTTGAAGGCAATGGCACCACCACCCGTATCGACGGACTGCTCAAATGCTTCCCCAAACTCAGGGGCCTGGTCATCTCACGATTCAGCCTGGGCGATATTCCCCTCACCGCGTTAAGTCTGACTGAGCTCAACGCCCTCAGCCTGACCGAATCTGCTATTCGTTTGACACCCACCAGTGCCGACGCCTTGTCGGGGATGAGGACCCTGCAGTACCTGGACCTGAGCGGCAACCCGCTGGGCCTCACACCCGACGTCAGTCATCTGTCTGAACTGGAAACGCTGATTCTGCCAGACACCGACATTACTCAAATCCCACAAGGGCTATTCGCCTTGCGCGAGTTGCGCACCTTGGACTTGAGCGACAATTTGATCGAAGAGGTGCCTGCGGACTTTTTACAACTGGCCACGCAGCTCGACACCGCATCAGACCTGAGCGGCAACCCATTGTCGGCAGCGAGTCTGGATATCCTCAGGCAGTACTACATGCAAACCGGTGACGACTTGGAGGTGGCGGCAGCGGGCCTGGATGCAAACGGCAATCCACTGGTGAGATCCAGCTCCCCAGAGCCCATGGAGGAATAACGACTCGCCGGCGGTCAACCGCGCTCGGACGGCACCGACGACAACTCAAACGGGCTGCTGCTGCGCCGTTGGTTACGGTCTTCCCGGGGCGTGGCGCCGAAGAAATTGCGATAGGCGCTGGAGAAATGCGGCCCCGAGGAGAAGCCGCACGACAGGCCGATCTGGATGATCGACTTGCTGGTTTGCATGAGCATCTGACGGGCCTTGTTCAGGCGCAGTTCCAGGTAGTACTGGCTGGGGACGCGGTTGAGGTACTGCTTGAAGATCCGTTCGAGCTGTCGTCGCGACACGCATACATGTTGGGCAATTTCGTCGGTGGTCAGCGGTTCTTCGATATTCGCCTCCATCAACAAAACAGCCTGGGTCAGCTTTGGATGGCTGGAACCCAGGCGGTTTTGCAGCGGGATGCGCTGACGCTCGCCGCCTTCACGGATGCGCTCCACCACCAGTTCCTCGGACACCGCACCAGCCAGTTCGGCGCCATGATCACGGGCCAACACTGCCAAGAGCAGGTCGAGTACCGACATCCCACCGCAGGCAGTGAGACGGTCGCGGTCCCAGTCGAACAGATGGCTGGTGGCGATGACCTTGGGGAAACGCTCGGCGAAATCGTCCTGCCAGCGCCAGTGCACGGCGGCGCGGTAGCCGTCGAGCAGGCCAAGTTGGGCCAGCGGGTACACACCGGCCGACAAGCCGCCGATCACACAGCCGGCGCGGACCAGTTGCTTGAGCGCGGTGCTCAGTTGGGAGGCGATGACCGTCGGCGGTTCATCCGCCAGCAGGAACAGCTTCTGGAACCCTTCCAATTTGCCCGCCCATGGCTCGCCCGGCAGTTGCCAGGCGCCTTCGGTCGCCGGCTCGGCTTGAAGGAATGACAGCTCGTAGACCACATCCGGATGCACCCGCTGGGCAACGCGCAAGGCCTCCTCAGCCAGCGCAAGCGTCAGGGCTTTTGTGCTGGGCCAAATCAGGAAACCAATTTTGTGGGCGGTCATGGAGTGCTATCCGAAGCCAGTAACAGTAATGAAGACAAGGGCCAATGCTAGCCCGTAATCGAGTACAAATCTCAAAAACGATGCATATCCAATGTGGGAGGGGGCTTGCCCCCTCCCACAGGGGTTACCTATTCACAGGAGGTCATTATTTCAAGCTCCCGGAAAGGAACTGCTGCAAACGCTCGGACTGCGGGTTCACCAGCACTTCACGCGGGTTGCCGCGCTCTTCGACGATGCCTTTGTGCAAAAACACAAGCTGGTTCGACACTTCACGGGCAAAGCCCATTTCATGGGTCACCACCACCATGGTGCGGCCTTCCTGGGCCAGGTCCTGCATCACCTTGAGCACTTCACCGACCAGTTCCGGGTCGAGTGCCGAGGTGGGCTCGTCGAACAACATCACTTCCGGTTCCATCGCCAAGGCACGGGCGATGGCTACGCGCTGTTGCTCGCCGCCGGACATGTGACCAGGGAACGCATCTTTACGATGACCCACACCGACCTTGGCCAGGTAATGCTCGGCCTTTTCACGGGCTTCTTTCTTCGACACGCCCAGCACGTGCACCGGGGCTTCCATCACGTTTTCAATCGCGGTCATGTGTGACCACAGGTTGAAATGCTGGAACACCATGGACAGCCGCGAACGCATGCGTTGCAGTTGCTTAGGGTCGGCAGCCTTCATGGCGCCGTCCTTGTTGGCCACCAGTTTCAGCTCTTCGTTGTTCAGCAGAATCTTGCCGGCGTGGGGTTGCTCCAGCAGGTTGATGCAGCGCAAAAAGGTACTTTTGCCCGAACCACTGGAACCGATGATGCTGATCACATCACCGGCTGCGGCGGCCAGGGACACGCCTTTGAGCACTTCATGACTGCCATAGCGTTTATGCAGGTCTTGGACTTCAAGTTTGTACATGCGGTCGGTTCTCACAAAAACAGGTGGTCAGTCGTTGAGCAAGCGCCCGTGACGCAGCGCTTCGCGCCCCGCCACCTTGGCCAGCCAGAAACCCGCTTGGGCATAACGTAGCCGTTCAACGGCAAACAACACCCCCGAAGTACCTGCGCAGATGGTGCTGACGCGGTCTTCCAGGGGATCAATCACTTCAAAAATCGGCTCGCCTTTTTCGATCCATTCACCGGCTTTGCGCAGGTAACTGATCACCCCGGCGTGGGGCGCGAACAGCAATTCAGTGCCCTCGAAAGGCACGCCTTCGCAAGGTTCGAATTGCGGCGCAGGCCATTCGCCCTTGATCAAGCCCTGCTCAGCGAGGAACGCGAGAATACCTTCGGCGTGAAAAATCGCCTCGTCACGCCCGGTATCGGCCTGACCGCCCAGCTCCAGCGTAGTCGCCAGGCAAGCCAACGGGATTTGCGACTCAGGAAACGCCTGAGACAAACGCAACCACGGCAGCGAACAGGCCTCATCGAACGAACTGCCGCCGGAGTCTTCCGCCAGCAGGCCGACCTTCACATTCAAATGCGCCGACAGCGAACGCCACTGCGGCCAGTGCTGCGGCAGCGCGTACATATGCAGTGCGGCTTCGGCGTCGCAATGCAGGTCGAGCACCACATCGGCGGTGCAGGCGTGGCTCAGCAAGATGCGCTGCATGCCTTGCAACTGGCTGCTTGGCTCGGGCAACGCGCTGAGTACATCGCTCATCGCCTGACGGATCAAACGCACATTGGCGTGGGGGTCATCACCCAACTTGCCGCTGAGCAACTCGGCAACCGGCTCGCTCAACTCGACGAAATCACGGTTGAAGTTCTTGCCGCTGCCCACCTCGAAACGGCCCTGGTGGCTGCCTTGCAGCAACTGGCCCAGGCCCATTGGGTTGGCCACCGGCACCAGCTCGATCACGCCGTTGAGCGCGCCTTGCTGTTCCAGTTCGGCGAGGCGCTTTTTCAGCTCCCACGCGGCGCGCATGCCGGGCAATTCATCGGCGTGCAGGCTTGCCTGGATATACGCCTTGCGCTCGCCCTGGCCGAAACGGAATACGCTCAGTTGACGCTCGCAGCCCAGGTGGCCCCAAGGCAACAGGTGATCGATACGTTCCATATCAATGCTTCCGTGGAGCCAGGTAGCTCAGCCAGCGGCGCTCGGCCAACTTGAACAGGCGCACCAGAATGAAGGTCAGGCACAGGTAGAACACGCCGGCGGTGATGTAGGCTTCGAACGGCAGGTAGAACTGGGCGTTCACCGTACGTGCGGCGCCGGTGATGTCGATCAGGGTGACGATGGAGGCCAGGCTGGTGGTCTGCAGCATCATGATCACTTCGTTGCTGTACTGCGGCAGCGCACGGCGCAAGGCCGATGGCAACAGGATGCGGCGATACAGTTTGTAGCGCGACATGCCCATGGCCTTGGCCGCTTCGATCTCGCCATTGGGAGTGGCCTTGAGGCTACCGGCAATGATCTCGGCAGTGTAGGCGCTGGTGTTGATCGCAAAGGCCAGGCACGCACAGAAGGTGGCGCTGGAGAGCAGCGGCCAGAGGAAGCTTTCGCGCACCACTTCAAACTGGGCCAGGCCGTAGTAGATCAAAAACAGTTGCACCAGCATCGGCGTGCCACGGATCACGTAGGTGTAGAGCCAGGCCGCGCCGTTGACGATCGGCTGCTTGGACACGCGCATCAAGCCCAAAGGCAAGGCAGCGAGCAGGCCGAAGAACAGCGAGATGGCGAGCAGTTTCAGGGTGGTCAGCAAGCCGCCAAGGTACAGCGGCATGGCCTCCCAGATGACGTTGTAGTCGAAGATCATAGATCAGCCGCCCTTACGCCTACCGAGTAGCGCTTCTCAAGATGACGCAAGGCCAGCAACGACACGCTGGTGATCACCAGGTACATCGCCGCCACTGCGAGGAAGAAGGTAAAAGGTTCGCGGGTGGCGTCTGCCGCCTGCTTGGCCTTGAACATCATGTCTTGCAGGCCCACCACCGAAATCAGCGCAGTGGCCTTGGTGAGGACCAGCCAGTTGTTGGTGAAACCGGGGATCGCCAGCCGGATCATCTGCGGCACCATCACCCGGAAAAACACTTGGAAACTGCTCATGCCATACGCAAGGCCGGCCTCGGCCTGGCCCTTGGGAATGGCCATGAAGGCGCCACGGAAGGTTTCCGACAAGTAGGCGCCAAAGATGAAACCCAGGGTGCCGATACCGGCGGCCAAGGGGTTCAAGTCGATATAGTCGTCGTAGCCCAGCATCGGCGCGACGCGGTTGAGCAGGTCCTGACCGCCGTAGAAAATCAGCAGGATCAGCACCAGGTCGGGGATCCCGCGGATCACCGTGGAGTACAAGTCACCCAGCCAAGCCAACCAGCGCACCGGCGACAGGCGTAACGCGACCCCGATCAGACCCAGAACAATGGCCAAGGCCATGGACGACAAGGCGAGCTGAAGCGTCAACCATGCGCCATCGAGGATGACGGCCCCGTAGCCTTTCAACATGATTCAGGTCCTCGAAAAGGGGGATGAAAAAATGGCGCAAACCTCAGGAATTCTGTTGCTTGCGCCATTTCGAACAGACAGCTACGACGATTTACTTAGGGTCAGCGCCGTAGATATCGAAGTCGAAGTACTTGTCCTGGATTTTCTTGTACTCACCGTTGGCACGGATCGCGGCAATGGCTGCGTTGATGCGGTCCAGGTTTTCCTTGTCGCCTTTGCGTACGGCGATGCCGATGCCGTCACCGAAGTACTTGGCGTCGGTGAACTGTGGGCCCACGAACGCGTAGCCTTTACCGGCTGGCGTCTTCAAGAAGCCGTCTTGCAGCAGGGTGGCGTCGGCCACGGTGCCGTCGAGGCGACCGGCTTCCACGTCCAGGTAGATTTCGTTCTGCGAGCTGTAAGGCACAACCGTGACGTCTTTAGGAGCCAGGACTTCCTTGGCGAAACGATCGTGGATCGAACCGCGTTGTACACCGATTTTCTTACCCTTCAATTCATCCAGGCTGTTGCTGACGGTGGTGCCTTCCTTCATCACCAGTTGCGCTGGGCTCAGGTAATAGCGGTTGGTGAAGTCCACGGACTTCTTGCGGTCTTCCGTGATGGACATGGACGACAGGATCGCGTCGATCTTGCGCACTTTCAGCGCAGGGATCAGGCCGTCGAACTCTTGCTCGACCCAAGTGCACTTCACGTCCATCTGCTTGCACAGGGCGTTGCCGATGTCGTAGTCAAAACCGACGATGCTGCCATCGGGCGCTTTGGAGGCAAACGGAGGGTAAGCCGCTTCGATACCAATTTTCAGGGGCTTGCCTTCAGCGAAAGCCTGCATGGACAGCACGGACAGCGCCAGGGCGCCCAACAGCACGAGTTTCTTCATCTTGGGACTCCATCGGTATAGGGCAAAACAGCAGTATGAGCCATGGCCCACGATGCGACTTAAGGGAAACCGAATTGCGGTGCTGCGTCCTACACCAGCTACACACTGGAGACGACGAGCGAGTGATCGGCATTCTAACGACAGGCCGGAAGCCGATATTTCCTCAATGCGACAACAATTTACAGAAGCACCGAGAAAGCGGTTCCAGCTCATTGACAGCCTCTGTATTTTATGCAGAGACAAAAGACATTAAACCTGTAGACGCTGCAAATTGCGGGCCTATTATTCGCAAACCCTTCTAGCACGGCAAGTCTGGCGTTTAATGTTATTTCCAGGGGTGTCTGGAATGGGGTTTTTCGGGGCGCAGACGTAGCACATTGCCTCAGGTTTGCGCGCGAGGTTACACATTCAGGGCGGGCGGTAACAATCAGAAACGCCCTACACGAAAAACCGATATTTATTTGACTGGCGCAGATCCCATGTGGGAGGGGGCTTGCCCCCGGATAGCGTTGGATAAGCGCCAAATATGGCCGCTGACACACTGCCATCGGGGGCAAGCCCCCTCCCACATTTGATCTCCATTGGTTTCAAGATCCCACAAAAAAGCCCCACCCGGCCTACGCCAAGTGGGGCTTTATCTGACTATCCCGCCTTATGCGACGTTCATGGTCTTGTGCGTCTCGATCAAATGCGCGACCACACCTGGATCCGCCAGAGTGGAGATATCGCCCAAACCGTCATACTCGGCCGTGGCAATCTTGCGCAGGATACGGCGCATGATTTTCCCCGACCGCGTCTTCGGCAAGCCAGGTGCCCACTGAATCACGTCTGGCGAAGCAATCGGCCCGATTTCCTTGCGCACCCAGTTTTTCAACTCCAGGCGCAGCGCTTCGTTCGGTTCTTCGCCATTTTTGAGCGTGACATACACATAGATGCCCTGCCCCTTGATATCGTGTGGCACACCCACCACCGCTGCTTCAGCGACTTTAGGGTGGGCAACCATGGCGCTTTCGATCTCGGCAGTGCCCATACGGTGGCCGGACACGTTCAATACGTCGTCCACGCGACCGGTGATCCAGTAGTAACCGTCTTCGTCACGACGCGCACCGTCACCAGTGAAGTACATGCCACGGAAGGTCTTGAAGTAGGTGTCGACGAAGCGGTCATGGTCGCCGTACAGCGTACGCGCCTGGCCTGGCCACGAATCGAGGATCACCAGGTTGCCTTCGGCCGCGCCTTCGATCAGGTTGCCCAGGTTATCCACCAGCGCCGGCACCACGCCAAAGAATGGCCGTGCCGCCGAACCCGGCTTGAGCGCATGGGCGCCCGGCAGCGGGCTCATCATGTTGCCGCCGGTTTCGGTCTGCCACCAGGTGTCGACAATCGGGCAACGGGATTGGCCGACGTTCTTGTAGTACCAGTCCCACGCCTCTGGGTTAATCGGCTCACCCACCGAGCCAAGCAGGCGCAGGCTGCTGCCATCGGCGCCTTCACAGGCAGCGGTGCCGGAAGCCATCATCGCGCGGATCGCGGTCGGCGCGGTGTAGAGGATATTGACCTTGTGCTTGTCGACGATCTTCGCCACCCGCGTGATATCCGGGTAGTTCGGCACGCCTTCGAACAGCAGCGTGGTCGCACCATTGGACAGCGGGCCGTAGACAATATAAGTGTGGCCAGTGACCCAGCCGACGTCGGCGGTGCACCAGTAGATTTCGCCCGGGCGGTAGTCGAACACGCGCTCGTGGGTCAGGCCGGCGTACAGCAGATAGCCGCCGGTGGTGTGCTGCACGCCCTTCGGCTTGCCGGTGGAACCGGAGGTGTAGAGGATGAACAGCGCTTCTTCGGCGCCCATCTCTTTGGGCGCACACACGGTGCCCGCCACTTTCATCAGGTCTTCGTACCAGATGTCGCGATGCTGGTTCCACTTGATCTGGCCATTGGTGCGCTTGCACACGATGACCTTCTGGATGCTGCTGGTTTCCGGGTTGGTCAAGGCGTCGTCGACGTTGGCCTTCAACGGAATTTTCTTACCGGCGCGAATGCCTTCATCGGCAGTGATCACCACCTTCGACTTACAGTCGATGATACGACCAGCCAGGGCTTCCGGCGAGAAGCCGCCAAACACCACGGAGTGGATCGCACCGATACGGGTACAGGCCAGCATGGCGACCACGGCTTCGGGGATCATCGGCATATAGATGGTCACCACGTCGCCGCGGTGCACATCCTGGCCGCGCAGGGCGTTGGCGAACTTGCAGACTTCTTCATGCAGCTCGCGATAAGTGATGTTGCGGCTCTCGGCAGGATCATCGCCCTCCCAGATGATCGCGATCTGGTCACTGCGCTCGGCGAGGTGACGGTCCAGGCAGTTGTAGGAAACGTTCAGGGTGCCATCGGCGAACCACTTGATGTCGACATGGTGATCGTCGAACGAGGTCTGCTTCACCGTGGTGAAAGGCTTGATCCAGTCAAGGCGCTTGGCTTGCTCGCGCCAGAAGCCATCGGGGTTGACCACCGACTGCTGGTACATGGCCTTGTAGGTCGCCTCGTCGGTCAGCGTGTTGGCTGCTACTTCGGGGCGGACGGGGTACAGGGAAGCCGCACTCATCTTTCTTACCTCGGTGACATAGTTGTTTTTGTATGGCCCTGTTGTAGCCGGGGCTGACCTATAGAACCATTCGACGATGGTAGTAACAAGCCCCTACAAATTGCCCTGATATCCCCGTTTGCACCTCTAGCCCGCGGGCTGCGGCGTTTCGCAGCCATGTGAAAAAAGCTTTACCACGGGATTGTTACAAAAACCGCCAATAGTGTTTATCAAAAGTACGGGTATATGAATATAACCTGGGGGCCTAAAATCAACTCCGCCAACAAGGCACGTTGGTTACATACCGCAGTGATTAACAACGCAACAGCCCCCACGAAGGCAACGTTAATCCGAACTTCCAAACCTTCAAGTTACACACGCGGCCTCATAAGGGCCCCGTGACCCCATTCGACCTAAATAAGGTAAATAGAGAAATGAAAGCTTTAGTAGTTATGGCCCTCAGCAGCTTGTGCGCAACCGCCGCCCTGGCCGACGAAGCCCCGACTGACGTAGCTGGCCGCAACACCCCGATCGTTGAAGACTACACTTACAGCACCCACTTGGATGTTGCCAAAGTATTGTCCATGAGCAGTATTCCGGAAGTGTGCGAAGTTTTACCGGTGAAGATGGAATATGAAGACTCACAAGGTCAGCGTCACATTCTTAATTACCATGTGATGGGCAACGGTTGTTCTAACGGGTAATAACTTCATTAGTGTGATCTTGTTCGCCGCAAGAAATCGTTCTTGCGGCAAAGAACCGGCCCCCTCCTCCCCTCGCTGCGCCCCCTCGAAAAAAATCCTGCCACTCGTCCCTCCGGCCAACCCCAGCAAACCCGCGTCTTGGCTTGAAAAGTAGGCTTTTTGTCTGCGATCCGTGAGCATCCGCCACAACACAAAGCCGATTTTTTCCCTATAATGCGCGGGTAAATCGGGCCTGCAATATCCCTTTACACTGGGATGAAGAGCCAGACCTGAGGCCTCCCGCTGGAGCAAGCACCTACCGCTCCGCACCTCAAGCCTCACGCAGAGCACCCGTAACCCTATTCCGTTTAATGCGTGCGCTAGCTGCAACAAACGATTCCTTAAGATCCACCGCGGCCTCAGGGCCGTGTGAACACCCAACCATCCGGTTTCACACGGGCACCTTTGAGCCCTCACGCAGGAGACGACACGTCATGCTGAGCTGGGACGAATTCGACAAAGAAGAAGAAGGCGAAGTTGCCGCTAAAGGCGCCAACGCCGGCCACGCCACCGAAGCCAACATGGACCGCCTCGACGGCGATGGCGCCAAAGCAGCCCTCGAAGCCCGCGCCGTCACCGCCAGTGACTCCGCCGCCATCGTGCGCGCCAAGGCCGCCCTCGACAAACTCGACGTCGCCGAAGGCCTCGCCGAGCTGGAAGGCTCCGCCGCCCGCGTCGCCGTTGACGAAAAACGCATGATCAACTGCCGCGCCGACCTCAACCAACTCGTACCCTTCAAGTACGACTGGGCCTGGCAGAAGTACCTCGACGGCTGCGCCAACCACTGGATGCCGCAAGAGGTCAACATGACCGCCGACATCGCACTGTGGAAAAACCCTGAAGGCCTGACCGACGACGAACGTCGCATCGTCATGCGCAACCTGGGCTTCTTCTCCACCGCCGACTCCCTGGTCGCCAATAACCTGGTGCTGGCCGTGTACCGCCTGATCACCAACCCGGAGTGCCGCCAGTACATCCTGCGCCAAGCCTTCGAGGAAGCGATCCACACCCACGCCTACCAGTACTGCATCGAATCCCTGGCCATGGATGAAGGCGAGATCTTCAACATGTACCACGAGATCCCGTCGGTCGCCAAAAAGGCCGCCTGGGGCTTGAAATACACCCGTTCGATCTCCGACCCGAAGTTCGAAACCGGCACCGTCGAGACCGACAAAGAGCTGCTGCGCAACCTGGTCGCCTACTACTGCGTCCTGGAAGGCATCTTCTTCTACTGCGGCTTCACCCAGATCCTGTCCATGGGCCGTCGCAACAAAATGACCGGCGTCGCCGAGCAGTTCCAGTACATCCTGCGTGACGAGTCGATGCACCTAAACTTCGGTATCGATGTGATCAACCAGATCAAAATCGAAAACCCACACCTGTGGGATGCCGAGATGAAGGAAGAAGCGACCCAGATGATCCTGCAAGGGACTCAGCTGGAGATCGAATACGCGCGCGACACCATGCCGCGCGGCGTGCTGGGCATGAACGCGGCGATGATGGAGGATTACCTCAAGTTCATCGCCAACCGTCGTTTGTCGCAGATTGGCTTGAAGGAAGAGTATCCAGGGACGACTAACCCGTTCCCGTGGATGAGCGAGATCATGGACTTGAAGAAAGAGAAAAACTTCTTCGAAACCCGTGTAATCGAGTACCAGACTGGCGGCGCGCTGAGCTGGGATTGATTCCTGAGCCCATAAACCCCATTAAGCCCTGACACGTTCAGGGCTTTTTTATGCCCGGTGAATGGCCACTTCTTGAAGCACATCAAGCTGACCACCTCGTCCAGAAGGGTTCGGATCGCATCACCAATGCTGTAGCCTTGTGCCCCAATTGCCATCAGCGTTGTCACCGGTCGAGTGACCGGGAGGCTTTCACCGAGAGGCTTTACGCCAAGGTCGGAAGATTGGCACGGGAGTAAACTCCCGCTGTCACACCTGATGAACACTCAAAAAATACCAGATAGGACCGAGGCCAACCCGTGAACCCAGACATGCTCGAAGCCGGCCCCGCTGACGCCAAAGTACTTTCCGTCTTTGACTTCGACGGCACCCTGACCCACCACGACAGTTTCGTGCCCTTCCTCAAGTTTGCCTTTGGCCCCGGTGAGTTCTATGGCCGGATGGTCAAGCTGGCGGTGCCGGGGCTGCGCTTTTTGGTGCGGCAGATCAGCCGGGATGAGTTGAAGGCGCAGTTGATCCGCACCTTTATGACTGGGGTGCAGAAGACGTGGGTGCAGCAGAAGGCCGAGGAGTATTGCCAGCGCAATTGGGCGCGGTTGATGCGGCCGGCGGGGGTGCTTTCGGTGGAGCAGGAGCTGGGCTCAGGTGCGGAGGTCACACTGTGTTCGGCGTCGCCGGCGTTGGTGTTGCAGCCGTTTGCGAATCGGCTCCGAATCAAGTTGATTGGGACTGAGCTGGAGGTGGTCGACGGGGTGTTGACCGGTAAGCTCACCGGGAACAACTGCCGTTGTGAAAACAAGGTGCTGCGACTTGAAGCGGTGTATGGGGATTTGGGCGAGTATCGGCTGCGGGCCTGGGGCGATACGCGTGGGGATCGGGAGTTGCTGGCGGCGGCGCAGGATGCGCATTTTCGGCATTTTCATGCGAAGAAGAAGCGGGCTCGATTGCAGCGGTGATGCGGGTGGGTGGGTTCGATAGGTAGCCCGATGTGATCCCTTCGCAGCCTCGCTGAAGCTCGACAGCTCCCACATTTGATCTTCGCCGAGCCCAGATCCGTGTTTGGCAGAAGGTCTATGCCGTGGCTTTGAGGTCTACGCCCAAGGCTGTGGCGAAGGCTTTTACCATCGGGCTGCGCGGGGCGTTGTGGCGTAGGATGAGGTTGAAGGCGGTGCTCAGGTGAACTTGCTCCGGGCACAGTGCGCGCAGGCGCCCTTCTCTTACCAAGGGCGTGGCGTAGTGTTCGGGCAAGAAGCCGAGGAAACGGCCAGTAAGGATCAGGATCGCGACGGCTTCGACTTGTGAGGCCGAGGCGGACTGGCTGTCATAGTTGACGAAGTTGGCCTTGTCGCGATGGATCGCATACCGATGGTTCACCCCTTCGTATTGGCGCAAGACCTCGGGCGTGATGTCGTTTGCGTCGAAGAGTGGGTGTCCTACGGCACAGTAGGCGTGGGCCTTTTCTTCATACAGCGGGAAATAATCGAATTCTTCGCGGCGCTGGTACACCGGCACGATGCCTACGATTAGCCGCCCTTCGACCACGCCACGCTCAACTTCATCCAATTGTGAGGCGTGTAGCCGTAATCTGATTTTCGGCGATTTGCTATGTAACTTCCCCAACGCGGCAATTAGCGGGGAATTAACATCGGACACGGTATTATCAATAACGCCCACACTAAGGTCGCCAATAAGCTCGTTTTGCGCCGAACTAAGCTTGTCGCGAAAACTGTCCACCGAGGTAAATAACTCGATGGATGCCTGATACACCAACTTGCCTTCTTCCGTCAGCCCGAACCCTTCCCGCCCCCGTGTACACAGGCGCATGCCGATGCGAATCTCGAGGTCGGAGATCTGTTTGCTGATCGCCGCCAGGCCCACGTTCAGCTCGTTTTGCGCGGCGCTGAAGCCGCCGGCTTCGACCACGGCCATGAACACGCGCAGCAATTTGAAGTCCAGCCCGCTCAACTGCAGGGGCGGTCTTGTGCCGGGTTTTGGCGGCAGGTTTCCAGAAGTGGAAAGTGGAGTTTCCATAATACGCGTTGACCTCAAGTGCCATATTCAACAGGCTTCAACCCAGTCCTTGAACATAGCCAGGCGGCGATAATGAACATAAACATCCGCCCTTGGCAACCTTGAATACGGCGCGTCAGACGCTGGTTCAGTCTAGTTGAAACCTTATTTTTACTGCCTCCGACTCTTCTAAAAACAAGCGTGAGGAATATCCATGTCCCAGCCCACCGACCGCCTTTGGGGCGCTCGTTTCAAGACCGGCCCGTCTGCTGCATTGGCTGCGTTGTCGCGTTGCCCCGAGCGCTATTTCCGCCTGACGCCCTACGACCTGGCCGGCTCCCGTGCCCATGCCCGTGAGTTGCAGCGCGCCGGGTTGCTCGATGAGTCGGAAACCTTACGCACCCTGGCCGCTCTGGACGAGATCGGTGCGGATTTCGCCACCGGCAACCTGCACCCGACCCTGGATGACGAGGACGTACACACCTTTATCGAACGCGTATTGACCGAGCGCCTGGGCGCCTTGGGCGGCAAGTTGCGCGCCGGGCGTTCTCGCAACGATCAGACAGCCAATGACCTGCGGCTTTTCCTACGGGACCACGCGCGCACCATCACCACCGAGGTGCTGGGTTTGCAGCAGGCGTTGGTGGAGCAAGCCGAGCAGCATATCGAGAGTATCTGCCCCGGCTTTACCCATTTGCAGCAGGCGCAGCCGATTGTGTTCGCCCATCACCTGCTCGCACACGCGCAGTCGATGTTGAGGGATGTGCAACGTCTGGTGGATTGGGATGCGCGTACGGCGCTGTCGCCACTGGGCGCAGCGGCAATGGCGGGTTCGGCGATTGCGCGCCAGCCGGAGCATTCGGCCAAGGAAATGGGCTACACCGGGCCGTGCGAAAACTCCATCGACGCCGTCGCCAGCCGTGACCATGTGGCGGAGTTCCTGTTTGTGGCGGGCATGCTCGGGGTGAATATTTCGCGCCTGTCCGAAGAGTTTTGCCTATGGTCGTCACGGCAGTTTCGTTGGGTGGTGTTGGATGATGCCTACGCCACTGGCAGTTCGATCATGCCGCAGAAAAAGAACCCGGACATTGCCGAACTGGCACGGGGCAAGGCTGGGCGGTTGATCGGCAACCTGACGGGGTTGATGTCGACGCTCAAGTCGTTGCCGCTGTCGTACAACCGTGATTTGAGTGAAGACAAGCACAGTGTGTTGGACAGTGTGGATACCTTATTGCTTGTGTTACCGGCGATGGCGGGAATGGTTGCGACCATGAAGGTACAGGTGGAAGAGCTGCGGCGTCAGGCGCCGATGGGCTTTACCTTGGCGACAGAGGTGGCGGATTGGTTGGCGACCCGTGGTGTGCCGTTCAAAGAGGCCCATGAGATTACCGGCGCGTTGGTGCAGGCGTGTGAGAAGCATGAGATTGAACTGTGGGAAGCCTCGCCGGCGATGTTGGCGGAGGTGGATGCACGACTCACCCCCGAAGTGCGCGACTGCTTGACCCTGGAAGCGGCGATTGCGGCGCGCAGTGGTTGGGGGGGCACGGCGCCGGAGCGAGTTCGCGAGCAAATTGAGCGGTTGAAAGTGGCGTTGGCGACCCAACAGCAATGGGCCGACAGCTACACCGGTTTTCGAATTTAACCCACACCTATAGGAGCCCGGCTTGCCGGCGATAGCGTCCACAAGATCGCCATCGCAGGCAAGCCAGCTCCCACATTGAATCGGGTTTCAACAGTTGCACCGAGTACAGCGGTAATCGCTTTTTTGGAGAATCACCATGAACCAAACCCCGGCAGAGCGCTTGGAAGCCGAGCGCAAGTTGTCCGAGAACCAGTTTGATATCACGCAGTACGAGCACGTGCCGCGTCGCTATTACGGGCGGATGTTTTTTGCCACGCTGATCGTGATCGTGTTGGCCGCGCTGTTGCGCGCATTCGCCAATGGCCAGATCGAATGGTCCTACATCGGTCAGTTCCTCACGTCTGAGGCCATTCTCTGGGGTCTGGTGAACACCATTGTCATGTCGATTTTGGCGATGGCACTGGGTGTGGTGATCGGGGTGATCACGGCGATCATGCGCATGTCGGCCAACCCGATCCTGCGTTATGTGGCAATCACCTACACCTGGCTGTTCCGAGGCACACCGCTGATCCTGCAGCTGCTGCTGTGGTTCAACCTGGCGTTGATTTTCCCGGTGATCGCGATTCCCGGCCTGTTCAGTATCGACACCGTCGACCTGATGACGCCGTTCGTGGCCGCCCTGCTCGGTTTGAGCATCAACCAGGGCGCCTACACCGCCGAGGTGGTCCGCGCCGGCTTGCTGTCGGTGGACACCGGCCAGTACGAAGCCGCCAAGTCCATCGGCATGCCGAGCCTTCAGGCGCTGCGTAGGATCATTCTTCCGCAGGCGATGCGAGTAATTATCCCGCCTGTAGGCAACGAGTTCATCAGCATGGTGAAAATGACCAGCCTGGCCAGCGTGATCCAGTACTCGGAGCTGCTGCACAACGCGCAAAACATCTACTACGCCAACGCGCGGGTCATGGAGCTGCTGATCGTGGCAGGCATCTGGTACCTGGCGGTGGTGACTGTTCTTTCATTTGGTCAAAGCCGCCTCGAGCGTCGTTTTGCCCGCGGCGCCGGCAAGCGTTCGTAAGTCTGGGTTGAGGAGATTTGCCCCATGAGAAGCATCGTCAAGGCCGTCAACCTGAACAAGTATTACGACCAGTATCACGCGCTGCGCGACATCAATATCGAGGTCGAGCAAGGCGAAGTGATGTGCATCATCGGCCCGTCGGGGTCTGGTAAAAGCACCCTGCTGCGTTGCGTCAACCAACTGGAAAAAATCGACAAGGGCGGCCTGTGGGTCGACGGCGAACTGGTGGGTTACCGCGTCGTCGGCAACAAGCTGCATGAGATGAACGAATCGCAGATCGCCCGCCAGCGCCTGGCGACCGGCATGGTGTTCCAGCGCTTCAATTTGTTCCCGCACATGACCGTGTTGCAGAACATCATCGAAGGCCCGTGCCAGGTGCTCAAGCGCTCGCCCAAGGAAGCTATCGAAGATGCGTTGGAACTGCTGGCCCGCGTAGGCCTGGCGGACAAGCGCAATGCTTACCCAGTGGAATTGTCCGGCGGCCAGCAACAGCGGGTAGCGATTGCCCGTGCGTTGGCGATGCGACCCAAATTGATGCTGTTTGACGAACCCACGTCAGCCCTCGACCCGGAGCTGGTAGGCGAAGTGCTGTCGGTGATGCGTGATTTGGCCACCACCGGCATGACCATGATCGTGGTCACCCATGAATTGGGCTTTGCCCGCGAAGTCTCAAACCGCATGGTGTTCATGGATGCCGGCCAGATTGTGGAAGCCGGCAGCCCCGAAGAAATTCTAATAAGCCCACAAAACCCGCGTACCCAAAGCTTTATTTCTGCCGTTCGCACTTAACTAAAAAACAAACGAGAACGCCCCCATGAAAAAATTGTTTATCCCAACGTTGCTCGCAGGCCTGATGGCCTCCTCCGCTGTTTTCGCGGCATTGCCGGCGGCAATCAAGGACAAGGGCGAGATCAGCGCGGCCATCGTGCCGAACTATCCGCCGATGGATTTCAAGGACCCGGCCACCAACAAGATCACCGGCCTGGACTTTGACCTGGGCAACGCCCTGGCCGAGCGCCTGGGCGTAAAGATCAAATGGCAGGAAACCGGCTTCGAGCAGATGCTAAGCGGCCTGACCACCAAGCGTGTGGACATCGTGCTGTCGGGCATGACCGACACCGCCGAACGCCAGAAGTCCGTGACCTTCATCGACTACTTCACCAGCGGCCCGCAGCTGTACACGATGGCCAAGCGTGAAGACCTCAAGGAATTGACTGACCTGTGCGGTAAAAAAGTCGGCACCAGCCGCCGTACCACCTGGCCGTCGGAAATTGCCGCATGGAGCAAGGAAAACTGCGAAGCGGCGGGTAAGCCGGCGATTGTGGTGATTGGGACTGAAGGCTCGGCGGATGCGCGGGCGCAGTTGCAGCAGAATCGCCTGGATGCGGCGATGCAGGGCAGCGAGACAATTCCCTACTTGATGTCGCTGGACAAGGGCAAGTACAAGCCGGTGGGCCTGGCGATTTCCAAGCAATTCACGGGGCTTGGGATTGAGAAGAGCAACACGGAACTGGTCACGGCGATCAGTGAAGCGTTGCAGGGCATGATTGATGACGGCACCTACGGCAAGATCCTGAAAAAGTGGGACCTGGAGCAAGGCGCCGTAGAAAAAATCTCCATCAACGCCGGCCAGTAAGTCGATCCAAGTGTGGGAGCTGGCTTGCCTGCGATGGCGGCAGGTCAGCTTGCATCATCATTGCCTGAACCACCGCTATCGCAGGCAAGCCAGCTCCCACATTTGATGTGTATTGTCTTGAGAAAATAACAAGGACACTTGCCCCCACCGTGGCCACCTACTCCCTGGTAATCCGCCGCCTGATGATCTGCTCGGTGACCATCGTGGTCAGCCGCGCCATGACCAGCCCGTTGCTGGCCCTGTTGCTGAGTACCCGTCTGGGCCTGAACCAGCAGGACATCGGCCTGCTGATGGGCATTGCCGTCTTTATCGCGACCTTGCTGGGCCTGTACGGCGGCTACATCATCGACCGCCTGGAAAAGCGCAAGCTGCTGATCCTGGCCATGCTCTCCAGCTCCATCGGTTTTCTGTTGCTGACTTTTGCCAGCAACCTCTACCTCACTACCCTGACCCTGGTCATCACCGAAGCGGCGTCGGCGCTGTTCCTGATTGGCTCAAAAGCCATCATCAGCGAGAACCTGCCGGTGGGTGACCGTGCCAAGGTGTTTTCCCTGCGCTACACCCTGACCAACGTCGGCTACGCCACAGGCCCGATGGTCGGCGTGGTGATCGCCGGCCACATGCAACTGGCACCGTTCCTGATTGCCAGTGCGATCGCCTTTGGCAGCCTGTTCCTGATGATCGGCATCCCGCCCACCCAACGGGATGACAGCAACAAGCCCTTGAGTTTTCTCACCACCCTGCGCACGTTGCGCAGCGACCGCACACTCATCCTGTTCACCAGCGGCAGCTTGCTGAGCACCATTGTCCATGGGCGCTACACCCTGTATCTGTCGCAGTTCTTGCTGGTGGCCTACAAGCCCGCCGAGGCGCTGAAAATTCTGTCTGCGGTGCTGGCGTGCAATGCCATCACCGTAATTCTGATGCAGTACCAGATCGGCCGCTTTCTCAAGCGTGAACAACTGCGCTACTGGATCGTGCTCGGCACGCTGCTGTTCATTGCCGGGCTGATCGGTTTCAGCCTCGCGGACAGCCTGCTCACCTGGTGCCTGGCGATGTTCGTATTCACCCTCGGCGAGATGATCATCTACCCCTCCGAGTTCCTGTTTATCGACACCATCGCGCCGGATGCACTGCGCGGCAGTTACTACGGAGCGCAGAACCTGGCCGCGTTTGGAGGGGCGATGAGCCCGGTGATTTGCGGCTATCTGCTGATCAATGCGGCGCCGGCCAGCATGTTCTATGCATTGGGGGCGCTGACTGCGGTCGGTGGAACGCTGTGCTTCTTGAGCGGGCGACGGGTTGCAGGTTCTTGCTGATATTTACGCAAGATCCCGCTATTAATAGCGAAACCTCTCACGGACCCGAGCCCGATGAAATTCGACACGGCCTACAGCCTGAGTCTCGATGACAAGTTGTCGATCTACGACGTACGAGACCTGAATTTCGACGAAACAACCGACTTTGACTCAGACAAGGACAGCTTCCTCTGCCCTAATGATGAATGTCGTGCGGCGTTTGATACCAGCAACGCACTGAGCACCTTCAACGCCAAAAACGTCAATTACCTGCGTACGCCGCATTTCAAGAACAAGACCAGCACCCGGCATATAGAGGGTTGTCGTTACGCCAGTCGCCATAAAACCGCGACAGATGAAAATGACGACGAGCGTGAGGACAATTTCCCATCGGAGTTTGTCCTCACCCGTCGTCAGTACGAACGCAAGACACCAGTTGTGATTACAGAGGGAAGCGTCCCACACGATCCACTGAAAGTGCCTTCAAACCGAGGCTCTGTATCCCATAGTCCCAATGACAGCACTCCAGACAAAACCAGCGTGTTCGCCCACCCGGTGGAATGTTTCGTGTCCAACATCGACGACAAGGACAAGCTCAAGTCCATGCCGTTGAAGATCGGTGACCACACCGCGAGCTACTGGACGTTTTTCAAGAAGATCGAATACCTGCAAGACAACAAGGGCCTGATCTACTGGGGCAAGATCAAGGCGATCAAGGACTACACCAGTAGCTTTCGCATCGACTTCGAAAAGAAAGTGTGGCTCGACAAGAAGCCCTACTCGGTCAACGTCTACCTGAGTAAAAAGCTGATAGAGAACTATCGCAAGCGCAAAGCGTTTTTAGAGCAGATCAAGGCAGCAGTAGACAGTGAGCGAGCGTTGTACTGCTTCTTCTACGGGGTGACGCCGCAGCTGCAACAGGTGCCGAGTAAAAAGAATCCCGAGCAGACGTTTGGGGTATTCAGCGCGAACATCGAGAACCTCGACCACCTGATCATTCGGGAGGCGCCAGGGGTGGAATAGTGGATGTTCGAGAATCCAGTTGATGAGCGGTCAAAACAACTGTACAAAAACACAGTATAGTTTGTCCTCCCCCGTCGAACCTGGAGAAAACCCATGTCCTCTCTGGCAATGAGCTCTTTCGTAGAACAGCAGATCGTCCTGCATCAATTCACCGCCAAGCACAGCGTGCAGGCCCGCGCGATCTTGGGCTGGAGCCGGGAAGACCTGGCTCACCAGGCCGGAGTGGCGGTTGAGGCGGTTCAACAGTTTGAAAACCAATATGACGTGGGTGATGAAACCCGCCTGGCCCTGGCGTTTCGGTTGGAGGCTGAAGGGTTGGTGTTCTTCCCAGGGTTTGCGCCGGGGTGGGGGATGAGTGTGCGCCGGTTCGACACCGAAGAACCGGCGCCTGTGGGGCAAGGCATCCTCTCTCGCTTGATAGGGGCAACGTCGGCACCACTTGAACCTAGTGGTACATAGAGCTTCAAGCCTGCAGTTGCAGTGCCCGACGCATCATTTGCGGCGGTTGACCAAAGGCCCTTAGGAAAGCGCGGCGCATGCGCTCCGGGTCGCCGAAGCCGGTCTCGCTGGCGATGATATCGATGGAATGATCGCCAGACTCAAGCAACAGGCGGGCTGCCTCGATGCGCAACCGCTCGATAGCCTTGGCGGGTGACTGGCCGGTTTCGGCACGGAACAATCGGCTGAATTGGCGTGGGCTCAAGTGGGCGACTTCAGCCAACTGCTCTACTGAGAGATCGGCCTGCAAGTGTTGTCGGGCGTAGACCAGGGCGGTTTGCACGCGGTCGGATTTGGGGGCGATTTCCAACAGTGCGGAGAATTGCGACTGGCCACCTGCGCGGCGATGGTAGACCACCAATTTACGCGCCACTGCGCGTGCAACCTCAACACCCAGGTCATGCTCGACCAGTGCCAGGGCCAGGTCGAGGGCGGCGGTCAGGCCGGCGGAGGTCCAGAGCGGACCATCGACGGTGAAGATCCGATCTTCCTCCAGCCGTACATTCGGGTAGGCCTGGCGAAACGTGTGTGCGTGGTACCAATGGGTCGTCGCTTTGCGGCCCTCCAGCAACCCAGCGGCGGCCAGATAAAAGGAGCCGGTGCAGGCCGATGTCACGCGACGCGAGGTAAACATGGCTTGCTGCAAGTAGGTCAGCATCCTGGGCGTGGCTTTCAGCAATTCGTTGTCTCCCACCACCAGCAATGTGTCGTAGTGCTGTTGGCCGAAGGGCACGGTATCGATGGCGAAACCCATGGAGCTTTTGATTGGCCCACCGTGTTCCGACAACAGGTCCACGCGATAGAACGGCTGGTCCAACTCAAAGTTGGCAAATTCGAACACGGTACTGGTGCCCAGGCTGAGCATCTGGAACCCGGGAAACAGCAGAATACCGATTGATACCATGGCGAGACCTCATGTCCCAAAAGGAGGGATATACGACATTGCAGCCAATACATTACACCCATAATCTTGGTTCCAACAAGGCCGCCCTTCCCCGGCCCTTCTGGAGCAACTGCAATGACTCAATCCAAAGGTTTCGCCCTGATCACTGGCGCTTCGTCCGGGATTGGCGCTGTGTATGCCGACCGCCTGGCTCGCCAGGGTTACGACCTGATTCTGGTGGCGCGCAACCAGCAACGACTGGACCAACTCGCGGCCCGACTGAAAGCCGAGACCCAACGGGACATCCAGACAGTGGCGGCCGACCTCAACTTGCCTGCCGACCTGGCGCGCATTGAACAGATTCTGCTTGAAGATAGCCGCATCAGCCTGCTGGTGAACAACGCCGGCGTCGGTGCAACGGCGTCACTGCTGGCCTCGGACGCGGACAAGATGGACGCCATGATCCTGCTCAATGTCCTCGCGCTCACTCGCCTGGCAAAAGCTGCCGCGACCAATTTCGTTGCCCAGGGTCGTGGCACCCTGATCAACATCGGCTCAATCGTCGCGGTCGCGCCTAAGTTGTTGAATGGTGTGTACAGCGGCACCAAGGCCTTTGTGCAGGCGTTCAGTGAATCCCTCGACCATGAACTGAGCGACAAAGGTGTCAGTGTTCAAGTGGTGCTGCCCGGCGCCACCGCCACCGAGTTCTGGGATGTCGCGGGACTACCAGTGAACAACCTCCCCGACACCATCGTCATGACCACGGAAAATCTGGTGGATGCCGCGCTGGCAGGCCTTGCCCAGGGTGAGAAGGTGACAATCCCCTCATTGCCCGACCGCCTGGACTGGGACGCCTATGAAACAGCACGCCTGGCCCTGGGCCCCAACCTGTCACATCGCTCCCCAGCGGCACGTTACGGCGTCAAAGTTCCGGTTTAACCGCTACCTGAGCTGCCTGCTCATACCCATGGGCCACTGCCAGCAAGGTAGGTTCGGCCCATTGGGTACCAAAGAAGTGGGCACTGGTGGGTATGCCACCCTCATCGAAGCCAGACGGTACGGCAATTCCCGGATAGCCGGCCGCTGCGACACCGAAGTAACTGTTGGTGTCGAAATCCGACACCATCGCGTCCAGGTTTTCTGCCTTGATCGGGTCATCGATCGTGTTTCTGAAATCCTGAATGAGCGCATCCCAAAGTGGCTTGCGTTCCTCTGGTGTCAGGGTTGTGGCGCTGATTTCCTTGAGCACTGGCTGATGATCCGTCTCACTGCCGTCACGTAAATCGTTGAACCGGATCAGTTCAGTCAGCGACTTGACCGGCAACCCCGAGCGCTTGCCCAGGTAGGTGTTCAGTTCTTCCTTCACATCCGAGAGCAACAGTTCGTCGTAGCGTGAGGCATCGGCCAGGCGCAGGTTGACCGGCACCAACACCGCGCCTTGCTCGCGAAGCACGTCCAGTGTCCGATTGAACTGCGGGCTGTTCTCCACTGACAGGGTTTCGCCATCTTTGGAGAACGTGGCAGGGTAGCCGATACGCTTGCCTTTCAAGGCCCCTGGTACCAGCAACTGCGTGTAATCGATACCTTGGGGCGCTCCTACGCTTGCCGGGTCCTTAGGATCACTGCCCGACATGGCATTGAGCATCAACGCAGCATCAAACACCGAACGCGTCATCGGGCCCGGTGTGTCCTGGTGATGGCTCGCCGGAATAGTCCCGTTACGATCCAGCAGCCCGACAGTAGGCTTGAACCCGACAATACCGTTGCGTGCTGCCGGCACAATGATCGAACCATTGGTTTCCGCACCCACCGCCAAAGGCGCGAAGCCAGCAGCAACCGCTGCGGCGGAACCGGAACTGGAACCTCCCACGTCGGCATCCGCTTGATGAGGGTTACGGGTTTGCCCGCCTCGACTGCTCCAGCCATCGGCCCCCCCACGGAACCCAGCCATTTCAGTCATATTGGTTTTACCGAGGATCACTGCGCCCTGCTTGATCAGGTAGTCCACCAACGGGGCGTTCTTACCGGCCGTTGCACCGACCAACCCAAACGCACCTGCACTGGTTTGCATACCTTCGGTTTCGATCGTGTCCTTGAGCAAGATGGGAATGCCATGCAGCGGCCCGCGCACGTTGCCGCTGGCCCGCTCACGGTCCAGTTCACGTGCGGTTTCAAGCGCATTTGGGTTGAGTTCAATAACAGCGTTCAGTTGCGGATCCAGCCTGCGAATCCGCTCCTGCAGATGAGTGACCAGATCGGCCGAAGTAAGCCCGCCCGGGAGGGCCATTTGCCTGCTTAGCTCGTTGACACTGAGGTACTCAGTACCGGCTGGCAAGGGTTTTGAAGCAACGGGTGAGTAGCCTCCAGCGAAGGACTGTACGACTTGCAGGGCCATGGAGCCCATGCCATATGCGATTCCTACAGATGCGATGCCCAACATAAGACCTCTTGAGGAGTAAGAAATGAAGAAGGACCAACGTTGATCCGTGGCCAGTCTAAAAACTCCACTCCTCATTGGCTGCGCGACGCGGGTGACTCACCGTGTGGGATAGTTCAGCGCTGCGGGTGGCTCGTCCTGCCGTTCCATCAGTCGGCGTCCGTTTTGATACCCCAGCACCAAAACCGGCAGCCAATCCTTCGCCCATCGCGCACCGTAGAACCACAGCGTCGCGCCATCCTCGAGCGGCGTGCCAAACCCTGGGTAGCCACTCCAGCACGCGCTGTGGAAGGCGCTGTTGCGGCTGTCGGATACCAGGGCATCCAGTCGGAATGCACGCACCAGCTCATCGATTTCGTTGCGGGTGTGAAGGGTGTGATTGGCCCGGTGGGCAGCCACCGGTATCAGCTCAGCTCCGGATCGACGCAATATGTCCAAGGCTCTCAGGAAGGATGAGTTGTGCTCGATCCGCCCATGTTCGTGGTCATCTACAAACCGCTCGGCAAACCCCACGCGCCTGCCGCCCAGCGCGTGATCCGCCGTGAAAGCCGTGTTGTTTTCTACTAGGGGGACTTCAACCATCACCGGCCCGGAAGGATCGACTCCACTCAACGCAATCAATGAAAGCGATGGGTCCCGCAAGGGTTTCAGAGGAAGACTCGGAGCGTCATATCCTGGAACGGGGACGCTTCGCCCAGGGTTTTCACGAGCCAGGGGCTCGACGCCGAAATCGATCCCTTTAGGGCTCGCATGATTGTTGGCTATAATCGCCAGGCCTGAACATTCAGCGAGAACAGGAACAGGTTGGCCCGTCGGGCAAGTCATACCTGCATGCCAATATTTCTGACATTTACCGTCCATAAAATCCGCCCCCGAGAAATGACTTTCCGGGGATCATCGCACCCTTGACTGGCGTCTGTCGCAGCTCTGAAACAGCTTGAAAACTCCTTTTTCCGACGCCGCTTACTTCAGTTGGCGAGGCGCTCCTCTGCACCTTGGGTTTCTACCTCCAGCCACCACGCATACCCTCGGTCAGGCTGGTGCAAGCTGAACGCCTGCCCCATCTGCGGTGTGGTGATAAACACGTTACGCTCCCAGGCCAGGGCCATAATGCGGTCGAACGGTTCATGCCAGGCATGGAACGCCAAGTCGAAGGTGCCGTTGTGAATCGGCAGCAACCAGCGGCCTTTGAGGTCGATATGCGCTTGCAGGGTTTGCTCAGGTTGCATGTGCACGTGCGGCCAATCGACGTTGTAAGCACCTGTTTCCATCAGCGTCAGGTCAAACGGGCCGTACTGTTCACCGATACGTTTAAAACCGTCGAAGTAACCGGTATCGCCGCTGAAAAAAATCCGTCGCGCACCATCGATCATCACCCAGGAACACCACAAGGTCTGGTTGGCATCAAACAGGCCCCGCCCGGAAAAATGCTGCGCTGGTGTGGCGACAAACCGGATGCCATCCACTTCGGTGCCCTGCCACCAATCCAGTTGCCGCACTTTGCTGGCGTCCACGCCCCATTTCACCAGGATATCCCCGACGCCCAGAGGCGCGAGAAAGTAGCGGGTCTTATCGGCCAATTGGACGACAGCCTTGCGGTCCAGATGGTCGTAATGGTTGTGTGAAAGAATCACCGCTTCTAACGGCGGCAGCTCTTCAAGACTGATGGGCGGTTGGTGGAAACGCTTGGGGCCGGCCCAACTGAACGGCGATGCACGCTCGGCGAACACCGGGTCGGTCACCCAGAATTTGCCGCGCATTTTCAGTAAAACGGTGGAATGCCCGAGGCGAAACACGCTGTGATCCGGCGCCGCCAGCAACTGCTCGCGGGTCAGCGGCTGCACCGGAATCTGTCCTACCGGCCGCGTGGTGCGCGGCTTGTTGAACAGCATGTTCCAGAAAATACGCAAGGTCTTGCCGAAGCCACCCTGCGGCACGGGTGCATCGTTGCTGAAGTGCCCTTGGTCTTGCTTGGGCGCTGCCGGCGAAGAATCAACACGGGACGAAATCGTGGCCATTTACAGGTGACTCCTACAGACCGCTCTTGAATTACACTGCACAGTGTAGTTTCAAGATTGCAACAAAACACACAGCAAGTAAACTACAGAGTGTAACTTTCCTTGACGAACCGAGCGCCCTCCATGACTGCCCCTCAACGCCTCACCGACCGTAAACGCGAAGCCATCGTGGCCGCGGCCATCGCTGAATTTCGCGAAAACGGTTTCGAGGTGACCAGCATGGACAAGATCGCCGCCACCGCCGGCGTTTCCAAGCGCACGGTGTACAACCACTTCCCCAGCAAAGAAGAGTTGTTCGCCGAAATTCTCCATCAACTCTGGGCCAGCAGCGTTGCGCAGCTCGACGTCAGCTACGCCAGCGACCGCCCGCTGCGCGAACAATTGCGCGGCTTGCTGGAAGCGAAGATGAAGATGATGGCGGATGCCAATTTCCTCGACCTGGCCCGGGTCGCCATCGCCGCCACCATCCATTCGCCGGAGCGCGCGCAAGACATGGTCACCCGCCTGAGCAAGCGCGAAGAAGGATTTACCCAATGGGTACGCGCCGCCCAGGACGATGGCCGGCTCAATTGCAGTGACCCGGCATTTGCCGCCCACCAGATCCAGAGCCTGCTCAAGGCGTTTGCATTCTGGCCGCAGATTACCCTGGGCCAACCAGTCCTGGACGCCGCCTGTCAGGCCAGTGTCATCGAGTCGGCTATCGACCTGTTCCTGGCCGGCTACGAAGTCACGTCGCCCCGGCAGCCGTAAAAACCTGTTGTGTGAACGACATTCCAGGTCGCTTTTGACATATTCGCACGCTGTCCTGAGCAAATGGCTTGGAAGGACACTGATTATTCCTACGCGAATAACTGACAATATTCACAATTATTATCCGATCAACGGTTCAACCCGCTGACGCACCTTGCCGCACCTGCAGAAAAAAACGGCTCCAGGAATTTATGGAAAACAGACGAGGCAAAGGGCTTTCATTTGCCAGACGTATCTACAAGCCAAGGATTATCGGCTTGGGCATCGGCTGCATCAGTGTCACAGGCGCTCTTTATCCGCTCGCAATGCCGGGGTGGGTCTGGGCATTCCTGTTGTTCAACGGGTTCGCCTGGGCACATGTGGCCTACCAACTCTCAGCACGCTCGCAATTCCCCTACCAGGCCGAGCAACGCAACCTGCTGTACGACTCATTGTTCGGCGGGTTCTGGGCCGCCACCACGCAGTTCACACCACTGACAACCGTTACCATCCTTTCCATGATGACCATGAACAACGTGGCGGCGGGCGGCAAGCGGCTGTTCCTGCGTGGGCTACTGGCGCAAGTGGCCGGTATCGGGGTCGCCTGTGCGCTTTTCGGCATCAAATTCAACCCCAACGTCAGCCTCACCCAGGTCTACACCTGCCTGCCGATGCTGACGCTCTACCCCATGGCCATCGGCATGGTTTGCTATCAGTTGGCGATTAAGTTGTCGGAACACAAACGCGCACTCAGCGCCCTCAGCCGAACCGACAGCCTCACCGGTCTGCTGAACCACGGCTCATGGAAAGACTTGCTGCACCTTAAATTTCATAAGTGCCAACAGCAGCAAAGCCATGCCACCATCGCGTTGATCGATATCGATCACTTCAAGCAGATCAACGACACCCACGGCCACATCGTCGGCGACGCGGTCCTGCGTCAACTGAGCCTGGAGTTGCGACGCAACTTGCGTGAAAACGACCTGGCCGGGCGTTACGGTGGCGATGAATTCTGTGTGATTCTTCCGCAAGTTCCGCTGGAAGACGCGGCACAGATGATGGAACGCATGCGCGAGACCTTCAGCAATTACCGCAACCCGCAGATCCCTGAATTGCGCGTGAGCCTGAGCATCGGCCTGGCTGATTTCCAGCCCTTCTTTACCGACGCCGCCATGTGGCTGAATGCGGCGGATCGCGCGCTGTATGCCGCCAAGGACACCGGGCGTAATCGGGTCAACATCAGCGAAGCAGTGATCGCTCATTCCGCCTGAGGTTGTCCTACGACCCTCGTCTGAATCCTCGTGCCTGCACGCCAGGAGAAAGCATAATGCCACCATTTGTCGGCTACCCAAAAAAGGTCCTGCCCCTGAGGCGAACTTCTTGTCAGGCTGATCACTCTGAACCCGTTGTTCCACCCCCGCTGTCGGTACAAGGAAGCTGACAATGAGCAAGTCAACCGTATAGCGAATGCCTTACGGGGGCAGGCGCATACCCAAGGAAACCCAGAAGCTTGCTTGCCCGAGCCCCCGAACATGCTATTTAAAGCCCATAAAAAAACCATCAACGCCCTGCAACACACCGCCGCCCAACAGGCCAGCCTGCTGGATGCCATCGAGCGCTCCATGGCGGTAATCGAATTCGACCTGTCCGGCACTGTGCTGCGAGCCAATGCCAACTTCCTCCAGACCATGGGCTACCGCGCCGAGCAGATCGAGGGCCAGTCCCACCGTATGTTCTGCACCACCGCATTCGCCCGCAGCGCCGAGTACAACCAGCTGTGGTCGAACCTGCGTAATGGCCAGTTCCAGTCCGGCACCTTTGAACGGGTGGCGGGCGATGGCCAGTCGGTTTGGCTGGAGGCCAGCTACAACCCGGTGCGTGACGAAGCAGGTCAAGTCATCAAAGTGGTGAAGTACGCCATGGACGTCACGCCGCGCCTGCAGGCCGAAAGCGAAGCCAATGCCAAACTGGCCGCCATCGGCCGCGCCATGGCAGTGATCGAGTTCAACCTCGACGGCACCATCATCACAGCCAACGCCAACTTCCTGCAGCGCATGGGTTACACCCTGGCGCAGATCCAGGGCCAGCATCACCGCATCTTCTGCAGCGCGGCCGTGGCCAGCAGCTCGACCTACAGCGACTTCTGGAAGCGTCTGAACCAGGGCGAAATGTTCAGCGGCCAGTTCGAACGGGTGGATAAGAACGGTCAGGCCGTGTGGCTCGAAGCGAACTACAACCCGGTATACGACGCCGGCGGACGCCTGTGCAAAGTGGTGAAGTTCGCCTCGGACGTGACCGCCATGGTGCAACAACATACCGCCGACGCCGCCAGCGCGGCCCAGGCGTACCACATCTCCCTGAACACCCGGGACATCGCCGAAAAAGGCGCCGAAGTGATCCAGCAAACCGCCAGTGGCATGCGCGACATTGCGGCGGACATCGATGGCTCCTCACAGCTGATCGCCAAGCTGGGCGAGCGCTCGCAGCAGATCACCGCCATCGTCAATACCATTCGCGGCATCGCCGACCAGACCAACCTGCTGGCCCTCAACGCCGCCATCGAGGCGGCGCGTGCCGGCGAGCAAGGTCGCGGGTTTGCCGTGGTGGCCGATGAAGTACGGCAATTGGCGGCCCGCACCAGCGGTTCAACGGCGGAAATTTCCAGCATGATCGCGATGATTCAGGAGGAGACCCGCCAGGCCATCCACAGTATGGACGGCACCCGCGACCGCGCCGCGCAAGGGGTCGACCTGGCAAACCGCGCCGGCACGGTAATCCTGCAGATCCGCGAAGGCACCAGTGAGGCCGTGCAGGCGGTGAGTGCATTCGCCAATGAGCGCGGTGGCAACTGACCCGATCTTCATACGGGGCGCTGGGGGCTCGGTCTATAGTGCTTGCTTGTCTTCAAGCAAACGATCCGAGCCCGCCATGACCCCAGAAAAGACCGAAACCGCCGCCGTCGACCACCTGCGCTTCCATCGTCCCCATGCCCACTTGGCGCCAACCTTCGGCAATGACACCTTTGCCCTCAAGGCAGAAGCCTTCGCCCGTTTCTTCGGCACGCCCACCTTCCTCGGCGCGCAAACCGCCATCGTCGTGTTGTGGGTGGTGCTGAACATGACCGGCGTCACGCATTTCGACGTGTACCCGTTTATCCTGCTCAACCTGGCCTTCAGCCTGCAATCGGCCTATGCCGCGCCGCTGATCCTGCTGGCCCAGACGCGTCAGGCCGCTCGCGACAAAGCGCAGTCAGACGCCGACGCCCAGCACCGCGAAGCGCTGGCGATTGCCAACGCCGAGCGCCAGGCCCAGGCCGCGCAGACCACCAAACAGTTGCTGGAGTTGCTGGAGCAGAACACCCGACTGACGGAAATGACCAAGCAACTGACAGAGCATATCGAAAGCCTGACCAGCGAAATGCACGAGCATTTTGTGCGAAAAACCTAAGGCAACCGCAGGTGTCGCCCCAGCTCGTCAAACAGTGTCACCACCGAGCGCAGCGCCCGACAATCGGGGCGCGTGAGCAACCATAACGCCGTGTCGTGCCCCGCCAATGCGGGGCCCAGTGGTTGCAGGCGGTCCCTGACTAGAAAGTCCGGCAACGCCGCCACCCCCAACCCTGCACGCACCAGTTCGGTCACCGACAACATGCTGTTGCAGCGATAGCTGGGACGCACGCCGGGCAGGTGCTCGCGGCGCCAGGCTACCGTGGGGTGGTCGGGCAGGAAGTCATCCGGGGCGATCCATGGCAGGTCTGCCAGCTCGCGGCCTTCGTGTTGTTGGGCAAAACCCGGACTGGCGCACACCCGATACGCCACATTGCCCAGGCGCCGGCCCACCAGATGCTCCGGCGGCGTGCGAGTCAGGCGCAGCGCGATATCCGCGTCGCGGCGGCTGAGGTTGGCGAAGTCATTCGACGTACTCAGTTCCAGGGTCAACGCCGGGTACTGCGGCATGAATTGCGCCAGGGCCGGCAACAGCAAGCCTTGCAGCACAGAATCGGTACAGGTCAGGCGCACCGTGCCGCTGATCACCTCACCACCTTGCTCCACACCAATGCGCGCGGCCTCCAGCGCTTGCTCGGCGCGTTCCGCCTGCTGCGCCAGGTTGCTCGCCAGGGTGGTGGGCAGGTAGCCGGCGCGGCTTTTTTCGAACAACGTCTGGCCCAGCGCCGCCTCCAGGCGCCGCACCGCGCGGAACACTGTGGACACGTCCACCCGCAACAACGCGGCCGCCCGTGCGAGTGTGCCGCCGCGCACCAGGGCGAGGATCAGCGATAAGTCGGGGTAGTCAATTGAATAGTGCGTGACTGCATTGAGCATGTGCTAAAACGCCAATATTGATTGCGTGAACGCCAATCTATAGTGCGCCTCAGGACACCACAAGCCATGGGATGTACACGATGAAAACCACGCCTCTGCACCTCGCCCTGATCGGCGATTACAACCCCGATGTCATCGCCCACCAGGCCATCCCCGTGGCGCTGCAACAGGCGGCCGAGACCCTCGGCCTGGGGGTTCACGTGCAGTGGCTCGACACCGATAACCTGCCCCAATCACTGCATGACTTCGACGGTTTCTGGTGCGTCCCCGCCAGCCCTTACCGCGACACTGACGGCGCAATGCGGGCGATCCGGTTTGCCCGCGAGCAACGCCGACCGTTCCTCGGCACGTGCGGCGGTTTTCAGCATGCCGTGCTGGAATACGCGCGCAATGTCCTGGGCTGGAAGGATGCCGAGCATGGCGAACTCGCGCCGCAGGCCAAGCGCGCCGTGATCGCACCACTGAGCTGTGCCCTGGTGGAGGCAACCGACAGCGTGCGCCTGGCGCCCTACACCCGGATCGCCGAGGCCTATGGCACCCTGGATGTGCAGGAAGGTTATCGCTGCCGTTATGGCGTGAACCCCGAGTTCCTCGATGCCTTGCTCGAAGGCGACCTGATCCCCAGCGGCCATGACTCGGCCGGCGACCTGCGCGCGGTGGAACTGCTCGACCACCCGTTCTTCGTCGCCACCCTCTTCCAACCCGAACGCGCCGCGCTGCAAGGTACTGCCCCGCCCTTGGCGATGGCCCTGCTCAAAGCTTGCCAGGCGGTGTCCGCATGATCGCCCGCACACCTTCGCCGCCCTACTATGCGGTGATCTTCAGCTCGTTGCGCACCGAAGGCGATCAAGGCTACGGCCAGGCGGCCAGCCGCATGCTGGAACTGGCGCGTGAACAACCGGGGTTCATCGGCGTGGAGTCCGCACGGGAAGATGGTCTGGGCATCACCGTGTCGTACTGGGAGAGTGAAGCGGCCATCCTGGCCTGGAAGCAGCAGGCCGAGCACCGGGCGGTGCGCGAACAGGGGCGCGCCACTTGGTACTCGGCCTTCCAGACCCGGGTATGCAAAGTCGAACGGGTCTACAGTTTTGAAGCGAGCTAGCTCACCAGACTGCGCAACGCACTGATCTGCGCAATCTCCACCCGGCGCATATACACCCGCAACGGCTCGGTGATGTTGATGCGCTCGTCGATGTTCTGGTCCAGCAGCAACTGGATGCGCTCGCGGGACAGGGTCATGGTCTGCTCCGGGGCCGGCAGCCAGACGAATTCGGCGGTGGGAATGATGCCGTCATCGGCCACGTCCATGCCGAAGGAGTCTTCGCTGAAACGCACGATGTACTGGCCTGTCTTGCGGTTGAGGCCAACAAACCCGTGGAGTTGGTCGGCGGCCTGGCAGATAAGCTCGGAGGTGATGCGCATGGTAAACCTCACTGAAAAGTCCCACAGGGACTGGAAAGATGGTTTACACGCGTGGCGGAAAGTACCGCCCTCTAATGGGGCAGCTTCGGGCAAGAATACTGCAATGCCAGGGAAAAAATCCGAGAAAATTGAAGCCTGCGCACGTTAATGTCGGTTTGGTGATAGCGCCTTTCGCAATCAATTGTTAAAAAGGAGGCCTTCTCAAAGCTACCTCCACGAAAGGACTTCGCATATGCCTGTCACGTTTACCAAGAGCGCCCTGCTGCTCGCTCTGATGCTCGGCCTTGGCCAAGCGCAGGCTGCCGATCCGATCAGTCCGGCTGAATTGGCAACCAATGAAGGCATTCCGTACCCGGCCGTGATCGCCCACCGTGGCGCGTCCTACGATGCACCGGAGTCCACCGCTGCCGCCTACAAGATCGCCCGCGACCTGGGTGCCGACTACCTGGAAATGGACCTGCAGCGCAGCAAGGACGGCGTGCTGTTCGCCCTGCACGACAACAACCTGCAGCGCACCACCGACGTGGCCACCAAGTTCCCTGATCGCAAGGACGCCCCGGCCAACGAGTTCACCTGGAAAGAACTGCAAACCCTCGACGCCGGCAGCTGGTTCAACGCCGCCTACCCGGACCGCGCACGTCCAGGTTTCGTCGGCCTGAAAATCCAGAGCCTGGACGACATCATCAAGATTGCCGAAGGCAACCCACAGCACAAACCCGGCCTGTACATAGAAACCAAGGAGCCCAAGCAATTCCCGGGCATCGAAGCTGACCTCAAGAACAAGCTGCTCGACAAAGGCTGGCTGAGCTCCGCCGGCTCCAAGCTGGGCAAGAGCAACACCGGCGTCGGCCAGGGCAAGGGTCGCGTGGTGCTGCAAACCTTCGAAGTGGCGAGCCTGAAAGAGCTGCAGAAAGAAATGCCCAACACCCCGAAGATCCTGTTGCTGTGGGTGGGTGAAGGCAGCATCGAGCCGAAGAACAAGCAGACATTTGCTGAGTCCGGCGAAACCACCAAGGCCGCCTACTACGCCAAGCAAGAGCCGAAAGACGCGGCCGAGTTCGAAAAGTGGGTCGACGAAGCCAAGAGCCTCGGCGCCATCGGCACCGGTCCCTCGGCTGAGCTGACAGACCATGGCGACCAGAGCTATTCGGACCTGGTCAAACCGGAAATGAACAAGCTGACCCACGACAAGGGCCTGCTGGTGCATGTCTACACCGTGGACGAGCCGGTGGACTTCGACAAAGTGATGAAGGCCGGCGTGGATGGCATCTTCACCAACCGCGCCGCCGAACTGCTGAAGTTCTACAAGCGCTGGCCGTCCTCCAGCGTGCAGGACCTGCTGCACGACCATAAGTACTGAGTGAAGGCCGAATGGTCAGGCCGCCTATGGTTGGGCCGTGACTACGGCCTGATCCTCGGCGAGCTGGGGCGCACCGCGCCCCATGCGCACTACGCCCATCAGTTGATGGTCTCCAAAGGTTCACCGATCACGGTCAGCCTCGATGGCCAGGTCACCACGGCCCATCGCCTGTTTATCCCGTCGCGACAGACTCACGCCATTCTTGAGACTCAAGGTGAGGTCTCGGTGCTGTACGCCGAACCGGCCGTGTTTGATGTCGCCCCTTTGCTGCACCAGGACCTGTCCCAGGAGGCATTGCGCCGACTCCCTCGGCGCAGCCTGGATGATCCACGTCTGGAGCGCGCCCTCGCCGCACTGGATCAACAACTCAACGGCAAAGTATCAGCCCAGGCCCTGGCCAAGGCCGCGCACCTTTCATTGAGCCAACTGGAGCGACTGTTCGCCCATCAACTGGGTTTACCTGTGCGTCGTTTGGTGCTGTGGCGACGATTGCGCGTCGCCCTGCAACTGGCGCTCGCAGGCGGCACGCTGACCGATGCGGCTCACGGTGCGGGGTTTGCCGATTCGGCGCATTTTTCGCGGACCATGAAGCAGCTGTTTGGCGTCACGGCAGCCGCCTCATTGCGCCAGCTGGATGTTCAACTGTTAACGTAAATCGTCCGGCAGTGACGGCTCCTTGCTCAAGCCAACCGCCTTGAAGGGATCACGCAACTGCGCCCCATAGTCCACCGGAAAGTCCGGACGACTGCCAATCCCCAGATCCCCCGGCCCCATGCGATAGCGTTCACGGTAATACGCCGTGCCCAGCAGCCAATCCCACAGGTTGAAGAACAAACCGAAATTCACATCCCCGGCGCGGCCATATTTCATATGGTGAAACCGATGCACTGGCGCCCAGGCGAACACCCAGCGCAACGAACGGCCCCAGGCGCATGTCCACATTGGAATGCTGCAGCAGCAATTGCAGGGCAATGGCCAATGCCAGCAACTGGGCCACGTCCAGGGGAATGCCCAGCAGGATCAACGGTAGCAAACCGGCCGTGGCTTCCAGCACCTGGTGCAAGGGATGCTTCATCAACCCGTTGAAACCATAGAGCCGCTGCACGCTGTGATGCACCGCATGCAGTCGCCACAGCGGCCGGACGCGATGGCTGGCGTAATGCATCAAGGTGATGCCGGCATCGGCCAGCACAATGGCCATCAGCAGTTGCTCCCACAACGGCCAGCCACGCGGCCAAATGCCCTCAAACGCCAATAACGCCGTGAGCCCTGGCAGGATCAACAAGCCCACAGCGTTCAGGCTTTCGTTGACCAGGGCGTGCAACGTATCGCGCCGACGATCGCCCAGGCTGCGATTCCACTGCGGTTCATAGGGCAACCATTGTTCTGCCAGGAATGACACCACCACCGCAATCACGAACAGCAGAATCAAGCTGTCCGGCTGCCAAAGCCCGTAACCGAGAAACCCCAGCAGGAATGCAGGGGCGTAGATCCAACTCACTAACCGTTTCATGCCGAGTCTCCTTTGAAGTGAGCCTCCAGCATGAAATTCCCCGCGCGTGACGGATTGAACAAACTGCGCAACCGCTTGAAATAATTAAGGGTGAATTAAGTTGCGCTGGTTAATCTGGCCCCACTTAAACAGCTCACCTGAGAAGGATACACACCATGAAAACCTTGACCGCTTTGTTCGCCGCTACCGCCCTGACCCTGACCGCTGGCCTGGCCCAGGCCGATGTTCGCCCAGACCACATTGAAGGTCTGGTCAAGTCCGGCGCAGTGATGCCTTTCGACAAACTCAACGCTGCCGCCGTGGCCAAACACGCGGGTGCCACCATCACTGACACCGAGTTGGACCATAACAACAGCGGCGTACTGGTCTACGAAGTCGACCTGACCGACACCGCCGGCAAGAAGTTTGAAGTGAAGCTCGATGCCAAGACCGGTGCTGTGCTGGAAGACAAGATCGACAGTTGAGTCACCGCTTCACTCATAGCCGCGCGCCTTCGGGTAGCGCGGCTTTTTCATGCTCACGCATAGGAAAAATCCCCACTTAACGAATGAAATTACCCTACAACGCACAAGGTCGCTAAAATCCCACTCATTGGCCGGGGCATAACGCTCACCACCTTCCGGATCGAGAGTGCTGCATGGAGCAAAAAGCCGCCGACATCGCCACCATTGGCCGCATAAGTGCCGTCCCCGCGATGCTCAAGGTCATCAGCGACATGACCGGCCTGCGCTTTGCCGCCGTAGCGCGGGTGACCGACGACACCTGGACCGCCTGCGCAGTACTCGATCATCTGGACTTTGGCCTCGGTGTAGGCGCAGAACTGGACCTGACCACCACCCTCTGCCACGAAATTCGCGGCTCCCATGTGTCCGTGGTAATCGACAAGGCCAGCGAGGACCCGCTCTACCACGACCACCACACCCCGCGCCTCTACCAATTCGAAAGCTACATTTCGGTGCCGGTGTTCCGCACCGACGGGAGGTTCTTCGGCACAATCTGCGCCCTCGACCCCAACCCGGCCCACCTGCGCAGCAGCAGCATCCAGTCGACCATGGAGTCATTCGCCAGGGTGCTGTCCCTGCAGATCGAAGCCGAGGAAGCCGCGCTTCACACCCAAGCGCAATTGCAGGAAGAGCGCGGCACCGCCGAGCTGCGCGAGCAATTCATTGCCGTGCTCGGCCACGACCTGCGCAACCCGCTGTTTGCGATCAATTTCGGTGCCGAGCGGCTGCTGCGCAAATTCCCTGACCCGGCCACCGACACCCTCGTACGCCATATCCTCGCCAGCGGTCGCCGCGCCGCGCAGTTGGTCGAAGACTTGCTGGACTTTGCCCGTGCCCGCCTGGGCGGCGGCATCCGGCTGAACATCAGCGATTGCCTGGGTTTGCAGGAAGCCTTGCTGCATGTGGTATCTGAAGTGCAGAGCGTGCACCCGCAACGGCAGATCCACGCAGACATCGGCGACCTGCAGGGCGTGAGCGGCGACCGTGACCGCCTGGCGCAGTTGCTCTCCAACCTGGTCGCAAATGCCATCCACCATGGCCGTCACGATGGGCCAGTGGAAGTCACGGCAAAGATCGCGCAGGGCCATTTCAACCTGACGGTCAAGAACCCCGGGCAAATCGACGCATTGGCCTTGCCCCGCCTGTTCGAGCCCTACTCACGCCCCGCCAAGGACACACCCCAGGCCGGTCTGGGGCTAGGGTTGTATATCGTCAAGCAGATTGCCGACGCCCACGGCGGCGAGTTGAGTATCTCCACCACCGCCGAGCACGGCACTGAGTTCACATTCCGCCTGCCAACCGCCTGACCAAGCGCCCAGGCGCGCTGTCAACTCAACAAACCGTCACAAAACTGTCAAATCCCCTTGCAATGATTCGCGCATGCGAACCTGTGAAATCTCCTACAGGCGCTTTTTCTGCGAGCCCTCATGAACCACAGCATCGATCACAGCCACCAGGATTCCGACCTGTTTGGCTTGCTCTACGGTTTTCGTTTTCGCCCAGGGGAAAAGGGTGAGCAGATAGATTCGGCGGCGGCGCTCCAGGCGTTGCGCCAACCGGGTGACCCGGAAGAATTCCTGTGGCTGCACCTGAACCTAGCCCACGCCGCGTGCGAGCGCTGGATGCAGGCCCACCTGGATCTGCCGGAAGAGTTCTTCGAAGCCCTGCACGAAGGCTCGCGTTCCACGCGCATCGAACACGTCGACTCGGCCTTGCTGGCGGTGGTCAACGACGTGGTGTTCAACTTCAGCAGCATGGTCTCGTCGGACATTTCCACGCTGTGGGTCTGCGCCCGCAGCCGCCTGCTGATCAGTGCGCGCCTGCAACCGCTGCACTCGGTGGATAAACTGCGCTCGTCGGTAAAAGCCGGTGAAAGCTTTCGCTCGCCGCTGGCCTTACTGGTGCACCTGTTACGCGACCAGGGTGAAGTGCTGACCCAGATCGTGCGCAAGACCAGCATCAGCGTCGACCATATCGAAGACCAGTTGCTGTCCTCGCGTCTGTCCACCAACCGCGCCGAACTCGGCGCCGCACGCCGGGTGCTGGTGCGCCTGCAACGCCTGCTGGCGCTGGAGCCGGGCTCGCTGCTGCGCCTGCTCAACCGGCCGCCGCAGTGGTTGCAAAAGGAAGACGTGAAGGAGCTGCGCAAATCCACCGAGGAGTTTGCGTTGATCATCAACGACCTGATGGCCCTGGGCGAACGCATCAAGTTGTTGCAGGAAGAAATCGCCGCCAACCTCAACGAGCAAAGCAACCGCACGCTGTTCACCCTTACCGTGGTGACAGTGCTGGCGTTGCCCATCAACATCATCGCCGGTTTTTTCGGCATGAACGTGGGCGGTGTGCCGCTCTCCCAAGACCCGGAAGGCTTCTGGATTCTGGTGGCGCTCGTCGCGACCTTCACGTTGATTGCCGGGCGCTGGGCCTTCAGAAAGCGCAAGGATTACTGACCAGCGGCCAGCTCAATCACCTAAACACTGATGTATGGCAGCATCTCTGTAACATTCTGCAATGACTATGAACGACATCCTCATCACACTGGATGCTCCGGCATGGCCACCCCTTCCCTGACTGCCTCCACCCACGCCTCACCAGCAGACCCCAAACCCAGGCTGGACAAGAAACCCAGCCTGGTGACAGTAATCATCTTCTTCGCCGTGCTCGCCATGGGCTTGTTGTTCACCGCCTACAGCCTGATGCATGACATGCACGAAATGGGCGCCCAACTCACCACCTGGACGCCCTTCTTGCTGCTCGGGGTGGCGCTGTTGATCGCCCTGGGGTTCGAGTTCGTCAACGGTTTCCACGACACCGCCAATGCCGTGGCGACGGTGATCTACACCAACTCCTTGCCGCCGCATTTTGCGGTGGTGTGGTCAGGCTTTTTCAACTTCCTGGGCGTACTGCTTTCCAGCGGTGCGGTAGCGTTCGGCATCATTGCGTTGTTGCCGGTGGAGTTGATTCTGCAGGTGGGCTCGTCGGCCGGTTTCGCGATGATCTTCGCCCTGTTGATCGCCGCGATCCTGTGGAACCTCGGCACCTGGTGGCTGGGTTTGCCGGCGTCGTCGTCCCACACATTGATTGGTTCGATCATCGGCGTCGGCGTGGCGAATGCCTTGATGCACGGGCGTGATGGCACCAGCGGCGTGGACTGGAGCCAGGCAATCAAGATCGGTTACGCCTTGCTGCTGTCGCCGCTGATCGGCTTTGCCTTTGCGGCGATGCTGTTGCTGGCCCTGCGCGCGTTCGTCAAGAATCGCGCGCTGTACAAGGCACCCAAAGGCGACACCCCGCCACCGTGGTGGATCCGCGGCCTGCTGATCGCCACGTGCACCGGCGTGTCTTTTGCCCACGGCTCCAACGACGGGCAGAAAGGCATGGGCCTGATCATGCTGATCCTGGTCGGCACCCTGCCGATGGCCTACGCACTGAACCGCACCATGCCCGCCGAGCAGTCGCTGCAGTTTGCGGCGGTGGCCGAAGTGACCCAAGTGGCGCTGGTGAAAAGCGCGCCGCAGGCACTGGCCGGCGACCCGCGCCCGATCCTCTCGACCTACGTGCGCACCAAGGAAGCCACCCCGGAACTGGTCCCCGCCCTCGCCGCCCTGGCCGGGCAGATCGGTGATGAAGTCAAAGGCTACGGTTCCTTGGCCAAAGTGCCCGCCGAGGCCGTCGGCAACGTGCGTAACGACATGTACCTGACCAGCGAAACCATTCGCCTGATGGACAAGGGCAAAGTCGGCAATTTCGACGCGGATACCCAGGGCAAGCTGCAACTGTTCAAGCAACAGATCGACAGCTCCACACGCTTCATTCCGCTGTGGGTGAAGATCGCCGTGGCCATCGCCCTCGGCCTGGGCACCATGGTCGGTTGGAAGCGCATCGTGGTGACCGTGGGCGAGAAGATCGGCAAGACGCACCTGACCTACGCCCAAGGCGCCTCGGCGGAAATGGTGGCGATGCTGACGATTGGCGCGGCGGATATGTATGGGTTGCCGGTGTCGACGACGCATGTGCTGTCGTCCGGTGTGGCGGGGACCATGGTCGCGAACGGGGGCGGGTTGCAGATGCGCACGATCCGCAACCTGGCGATGGCGTGGGTGCTGACGTTGCCAGCGGCCATCCTGCTGTCAGGTAGCCTCTACTGGCTGTTCACCCAACTCTTCTGACACGCTACAAAAGCAAGATTGAACAGAGAATCAAATGTGGGAGGGGGCTTGCCCCCGATAGCAGTGGGTCAGCTACAGATAGACTGGCTGATACACCGCTATCGGGGGCAAGCCCCCTCCCACATTTTGTCCTGCCGTATTCAGTTGCTGAAGAGTCCAGCCATGGCCTTGCTGCGCTTCTTGTACACCCGCCTTGCCTCCAACGCCTCCTCCAATGTCACCGCCACAAACCCCGCCCGCTGGTTCGGCTGCATCTGGCCGATCAGGTCCAGGTCGGCGCTGATCACCGTACCGATCATCGCGTAGCCACCGCCCGACACCGCATCCCGGTGCAACACAATCGGCTCCAGGCCCGCCGGTACCTGGATCGAGCCAATCGGGTAGCAACTGTCGACGATATTCGACGGATCCGATCCCGCGCCAAACGGCTGCTCCCGTGGCTGGAAACTCAGGGCACTACCGCCTTTGAAGCGATACCCGATGCGATCGGCTTCGGAACCCACGGTCCACGGCTCGGCAAAGAAGCTGCTCTTGGCCGCCTCCGTCAGGCGCTCGTAATACAGCCCCGGCACTACACGCAGAGTCACATCACCGCCCACTGATCGGCGCAGTGCCATCGGCAGGCTGTTGCCCGCCCGGCCCACCCCACTGGCTTCACCGATGGGCAGTTCATCACCTTCCTGCAAGCGCCGCCCGTGGAACCCGCCGAGGGCGCCAAGGGTGTAAGTCGAGCGACTGCCCAGCACCAACGGCACGTCAATCCCGCCGGCCACCGCGAGGTAGGTCCGTGCGCCCGCCTTGGGAAACTCGAAACGCAACACCTGCCCGGCGCGCACCTGAAATGCGGTGTCCTGGTGCACCACTTCACCGTCCAGGCGCGGCGACATCAAGGCGCCGCTGAGGGCCACCAGCGCGTCCTGCTGAAACTCCAGTTCGGGGCCGATCAGCGTGCATTCCAGGCCCGCCGCACCGGCCGGGTTGCCCACCAGGTGGTTGGCCGCACTCAACGCATACTGGTCCAGCGCACCTGACGGCGGGATACCCAAGTGGTAATAGCCTTCGCGGCCAAGGTCCTGCACGGAGGTGGCGAGGCCGGGTTTGAGGACCTTGATCATGCCAGTGCCTCCTGCAGGGATTTCGGATAACCGATGGGGTCGGCAAGAAAGGCGTCGAGGGAAAATTCCACGGGACGGATGCGCAGGTCGAAACGTCCTGCATCCACGTCGGCCACCGCCAAGTCGTAGGCTTCACGGTCCATGGGTTTGAACTGCACGATATCGCCTGGACGGAAGAACACCATGTGTTCCTTGAGGTACGCCAGTTGCTGCGCCGGGTCGTAGATCGGTGCTGGGGTCACGCCAAACATCTGGTAACCGCCGGCACCGCGTACCGAGTAGATGCAGCCAAAACAGCCGCCATGGCCGAGGGTGAGTTTCGGCGTGTCAGTGCGCGGTCGCAGGTACTTGGGCACCTGCAATTGCCGCTCACGCTCGACCATCTGGAACATGAACGGCAGGCCCGCCACGAATCCGACCATCGACACAAACCACGGCGCACCACTGTGGGCGGCGATAAACGCCTCGACATCGGCCAGCCCGTTGATGCGCGCGGCGTACTCCAGGTCCGTACCGCTGGGGTCTTGGTGGCGGTCGCGAAAACGCATCAGGGTTTCGTGGGTCCACGGGTCGTTGTACAGCACCGGGATTTCGATGATGCGCGTGTGCAAGGTGCGCTCGGCCACGGCCTGGGCTTCGGCGGTCTGCACCGCATCGAGCAGCACATGTGGGGCGATGCGGTCGGGGTCAAAGCGGATCTGGAACGACGCATTGGCCAGGCACACATCCAGCACGCCTTCCAGCGCCAGGCGCTCCACGGCACGGGTCACCGCCATGCCTTTGAAAAAGGCCTCCAGGGACATGCTGTCGCTGACCTCGGCAAACAGGTGTTCATCACCGCCGAAGCTGTAGCGGATGGGAGATGTTTCAGCCATGTCTGTTCCTCTTGGAATCATTGTAGAAAGGCAGGCGAAAAAATTGAGGAATCGTTTTTATTGTGGTGTTTTGACGGTGATGCCCGCTCGGTCCAACGCTTCGCGGGTCGCCTCTACCAACTCAAGGGCACCCGGCGTGTCGCTGTGCAGGCAGATGGAATCGAATTCAATAAACAGGTCTTCGCCTTCCACGGTTCGCACCAGCCCGGTCTGACAAGCCCGCAAGACGCGCGCCGCCACCGTTGCAGGATCCAGCGCTCGCACATTGCGGGTAAACACGATGGAGCCGGTCAGATCGTACTCACGGTCGGCATAAAACTCCCGCACCACCGGCTGCCCCAGCTCCTTGGCCACGCGCCAGATCACCGAGTTGGGCATGCAGTACAACAACAGCGTCGGTTCGATGATTTGCAGGTTCTGCACCAGCAGCCGCGCCGCTTCTTCATCACGGGCCAGGTGCATGTACAGCGCGCCGTGGGGCTTGATGTGTTGCAGGGTCACGCCTTGGGCGCGGGCGATTTCCCGCAGGGCGCCGAGCTGGTAGAGCATGTCGTCGACCAACTCCTGGGCCGGGGCGTTGATGTGACGACGACCGAAGCCGACCAGGTCCCGAAAACCCGGATGCGCGCCGATGGCCACGCCCAGTTGCTTGGCGCGCTCGACCGTACGACGCATGGTGCCGGGGTCGCCAGCATGGAAGCCGGTAGCAATGTTGGCCGAGCTGATGTACGCCATCAGCTCGGCGTCGACGCCATCACCGATGGTCCAGGGGCCAAAGCCTTCGCCCATGTCCGAATTGAAATCCACTGCCTGCATCAGAGTCGCTCCGCCAAAGTGATGGAGGAAAAGTAGGCTGCGGCTTGACCCCTTGGGAAGATCTATTATCAGATGGCCCATCTTCTGAAAATCAGATAGCCCTATGTTTTGGAGAGGCCGATGTCCCTCACCTTGCGTCAAATTCGTTATTTCGTCGCCACCGCCGAAATCGGCCAGATTTCCCAGGCAGCCATCCACCTGAACATCTCGCAATCGGCGGTGACCACGGCGATCAAGGAGCTGGAGGCGATGCTCGGCGTACAGCTGTTCGTGCGATCGGCCCAAGGCATGAACCTGACCGACGCGGGCCGGCACTTTCTCAACCGTGCCTACGTGATCCTGCGCAGTGTCGATGACGCGCTGAACAGCCCACTGCCCGACTACCGCGCCCGCGGCGTGCTGCGCTTGGCGGCCAGTTACACGGTGCTCGGCTACTTCCTGCCCCACCACTTGCAACGCATGGAACACTGGCATCCGGACGTAACCATCGAAGTCTTTGAGCAGGAACGTCAGGCCATCGAACAAGGGCTGCTCGACGGCCAGTTCGACATGGCGGTGGTACTCACTGCCAACCTCACTCACCCGGATATCGTCTCGGAAATCCTGTTCAATTCGGAGCGCCGCCTATGGCTGCCCAGCCATCATCCCCTGTGCGAACGCGGCGCCGTGAGCCTGGCGGATGTGGCCCAGGAGCCCTACATCCTGCTCACCGTCGACGAGGCCGAACACAGCGCCATGCGTTATTGGGAACAAGCCGGGCAGACGCCCAAGGTGCGCCTGCGCACCAGTTCGGTGGAGGCGGTGCGCAGCATGGTCGCCAATGGCAGCGGCGTGGCGATCCTTTCGGACCTGGTGCACAGGCCCTGGTCCCTGGAAGGCAAGCGTATCGAAACACTCACCGTCACCGATCCAGTGACGCCGATGAGTGTGGGCCTGGCCTGGCACCGCGAGCACGCGTTTACCCCAGCGATGCAGGCGGTGCGCGATTACTTCCACGACGCGTTCCTGGCACCGCAACAATTATCGGCGCGGCGTTAAAGGTGGGCTTGCAACGTCGCCGCCAACCAGTCCATGAACACCCGCACCCGCAACGGTAAGTGACGCTGGCCGGCGTACAGCAGTGACACGTCCAACGGCGGCGCCGGGTAATCCGGCAGCACCGACACCAGTTCTCCATTGGCCAACAAGGTGCGTATCCCCGGCAACGGCACCTGGGTAATGCCGAAGCCGCCCAGGCACGCCGCTTGATAGGCATCCGTGCTGTTGACGGTGACACGCCCGGCCATCGGCACCCGCAGGACTTTGCCGCCCGACAGGTATTCGAAGCCGGATGAGCGTGCGCCCAACGGCCTTACGTAATGCACCAATTGATGATCCGCCAAGTCCGCCAGGGTCTGCGGCACACCGTAGCGCTGCAGGTAGGCCGGGCTCGCGCAGTTGACCATCGGCATGCTGCACACCCGGCGCGCTACCACGGTTTGATCGGGCTGGGCGCCTACCCGCAACACGCAGTCGAAGCCTTCGGCGATCAGGTCCACCTGGCGGTCCGAGCTGCTGATTTCCATCTGGATCAGCGGATGGCGTTCCATGAACAGCGGCAGGTGCGGCAGAATCATGCTGCGCGCCATCACGTTGGGCATGTCCACGCGAATCCGTCCGGTCAGTTGCGCCTCATCCTGGCGAAACAACCCTTCCAACTCTTCCATGTGCGCCAGCAAGTCCTTGCTGCGCTCATACAGCACACGGCCATCCTGGGTCGCCTGCACCTTGCGCGTGGTGCGTTGCAGCAAACGCGCGCCGAGCAATTCTTCTAGCGCCTGCACATGTTCCGACACGGTAGAGCGCGGCAGGCCCAGGCTCTCGCCGGCCTGGGTAAAACTCGACAGCTCGGTGACGCGCACGAAGGTGCGCAGCAGCTCAAGTTTGTTCATGGGATTGTTCGCCTTATCCGGCCAGTGATTCCGGTATAGCGCTGTTTATCACGTTAGGGGCGAATAAATACACTCGCTGCCACTGATCACCTGAGAGGACTGCACCATGACCCGTAAAATCGCACTCATCACCGGCGCCAGCCGTGGCCTGGGTAAAAACGCCGCGTTGCACCTGGCGGCACAGGGCGTTGACATCATCGGCACTTACCACAGCGCGGCGGCTGAAGCCCAAGCGGTGGTCGAACAGGTTCAAGCACTGGGTGGCCGCGCCGCCATGTTGCAACTGGATGTGAGCCAGAGTGGCAGCTTCGATGGCTTTGTCGGTGAAGTCGGCCGCTTGCTCAAGGATGTATTTGCACAGGATCACTTCAACTTTCTGATCAACAACGCCGGCATCGGCGCCCACGCCAGCTTTGCCGAGACCACCGAAGCGCAGTTCGACCAACTGGTGGCGATTCACTTCAAGGCGCCGTTTTTCCTCACGCAAAAACTGCTGCCACTGATCAGCGATGGCGGGCGCATCATCAATATTTCCAGCGGTCTGGCGCGATTCAGCCTGCCGGGGTATGCGGCGTATGCGTCGATGAAAGGTGCGATGGAAGTGCTGACCCGCTATCAGGCCAAGGAGTTGGGCGGCCGTGGGATCACCGTGAACATCCTCGCGCCCGGCGCCATCGAAACCGACTTCGGCGGCGGCGCCGTGCGCGACAATGCGGCGCTCAATACGATGGTCGCCAACAACACAGCCCTGGGCCGGGCAGGCTTACCGGACGATATTGGCGGTGCCATCGCCGTCCTGCTGGCCGACGGCAGCAACTGGATCACGGGGCAGCGCATCGAGGCGTCGGGCGGCATGTTTCTGTAGAAACTTCTCGCGCAGTACGTCATAGCCCCAGTGATAGACATAGGTGTACGGCAGGAAAAACAGCAGTACACCGATGTCGAGCATAAACGCCTGCATCAGGCTGATGTTCAGCCACGCCGCGATCAAAGGCACTGCCACGATAATCAGTCCGCCTTCGAACATCAGTGCATGCAACACCCGCGTCCAACCGCCGCCCGAGAGTTGCAGGCGCACCTTGAGGCGGTCGAACAGACTGTTGAAAATGATGTTCCAGGTCAGCGCCAGCAGGCTCAGACCCAAGGTCACCGCGCCCATTTCCAGCGCCGGCCGGCCGGTGATCCAGACCAGCAGTGGTGTACAGATCAACAACGCCAGGCCTTCAAAACCCAGGGCTTGGCAAACACGTTCAGTAATCGACTTGGTGGGGTGCATGACCCTTCTCCGTGAGTGACGATGGTTGCCATGATTACCCTTTGAATCGATACTTCATAACTAATAACCATCGATCAAGGCGATAGTCATGGCCTCCCACGAAGTGTTGCAAGCGTTTGTCCAGGCCGCGACCCAAGGCTCCTTTTCTGCCGCAGCGCGCAAGCTGGGCAAGAGCCAGTCCACCGTCAGCGCGGCGGTGGCGAGCCTGGAGATTGACCTGGATGTAGTGCTGTTCGACCGCAGCAGCCGCAAGCCGACACTGACCCCCGCCGGGCAGGTGCTACTGCAGCGCGCCGAGCAGGTGCTGGAGGCCAGCAGCCGTCTGGAGTTAGCAGCGAGCCAGTTGGCCCAGGGGTTGGAGCCGAAGGTGACGATCGCCATGTCAGACACCTACCAGTCAGAACGCTTTGAGCTCGCCCTCAAAGCGTTCGAACAACGCTACCCGGACCTTGAACTGGAATGGCTGATCGCCGAGTGCGAAGACTTGATCGCCCTGGTGCAGAGCGGCCGCGCACAGATTGCCTTGATCGAAGCCCAGGAGGTTTACCCGCCCGACCTGACGCGCTCGCCTGTGGCCGAACGCACGGAAATCGCGCTGTTCGTCGCCCCCACCCACGCGTTGACCCGCGTCCAAAACATCGACCCGCAAGCCTTGCAGCAACACCGTGAACTGCGCCTGGGGAGCATCATCAGCCCCAACGAAACGCGCCCATCGGGCCGTGTATGGTCGGCGCCGAGTTTTCTGATGCTGATGGAGATGGCTCAACTCGGCTTCGGCTGGGCGGAGTTGCCGCGCTGGTTGGTGGAGCGGTTTGGTAATGCCGGGCTGGTTGAACTCAACGTCCGGGGTTGGCCACGCTCGGTGGCGGTGGATGCACTGTGGTCGCGCCAACATCCACCAGGGCCGGCGGGAAGCTGGATGTTGAGCCAGATGCTCGAATAACCCTACAGGCTTATGCGGCCGACAATTGCGGCGGGCAGTGGGTCTGGAAATACTCGTGCAGCGCACGTAATGCGGGCGACTCCAAGGCTTGCGCAGCGAAACACAAGCCCACCCGACGCGTGGGGGCCGGCAAATGCCACTCCCGAATCACCACACCGGCCCGCTCCGCCGCCAGCGACTGCGGCAACATCGCCACGCCCACACCCGCCGCGACCATATGCAACGCCTGGGTCAGCGAACCGGCATGCCCGGCCACCGCTTGCGGCGAGCGACCATACAAGGCCATCAAGCGTTGATGGGAATCGTGCTGCGGGCAGGTGATCCAGTCTTCAATCGGCGTCCAGGCCTGTTCCTTGCCCGGCTGCGCCATGGGATGCGCGGCAGGCAACGCCATCACGTACGACTCTTCCCAAAGCGGCAGAAACAACTCGTCCTCGCAGCACATTTCCTCCACGGCCAGGCGCCCTTCGCCTTCGCAGCCTTCCTGCAAGGTCAGCAGCAAACCCGGCAGGCCTTGGTGCGCCATGCGCAGGAAGGTTTCGATCTGGCTGTCGGCAATATCGCCTTCCACCCCCAGTTCCAGGGCGATGCGATTTTCGCGTCCGCGAAACAGGCGGCTCAACGCATCGGCTTCAGCCACCATGCGTCGCGCCTGGGGGTACAGCACACGCGCCTCGGCACTCACCTCCACTCCCCGTGGCTGACGCACAAACAACGCCACGCCCAGTTCGTCTTCCAGTTGTTTGATGGTTACCGACAAGGTCGGCTGGCTGATGAACAAACGCTGGGCCGCCGCAGTGATATTGCGCTCTTCAAAAACCGCGAGAAATGCCTTGAAGTGACGAACATCCATAGCTGAATCCGATGGCTGACAGAGAAATAAGGCATTTTTCAGCCTTTGCGACGGTAAATATACTGCGACCACGATTCAGTTGTCGGTTTTTCTTATTCCAGGAGTTCATGCATGAGCAAGCCATTGATCATCATCACCGGCGCCAGTTCCGGTATCGGCGAAGCCACCGCCCGCCTGTTGTCGGCCGCCGGCCACCCGCTGTTGTTGCTGGCGCGTCGCATTGATCGCCTCAACGATCTGGGCCTGCCAAACACCTTGAACCGTGGCGTCGACATCACCGACCGCGCGGCCCTGGTCGCCGCCGTGCAAGAAGCCGAAGCCCAGTTCGGCCCAGCCGATGCGCTGATCAACAATGCCGGCGTAATGCTGCTGGGCGCAGTCAGCGAGCAAGACCCGGCGCAGTGGGAACAGATGCTGGATGTGAACGTAAAAGGCCTGCTCAACGGCATCCACGCCGTGGCCGGCAGCATGGTTGCGCGCCGAGGCGGCACCATCATCAATGTCAGCTCGGTGGCCGGGCGCAAGACCTTCCCGAATCATGTGGCGTATGTCGGCACCAAGTTCGCAGTACACGGGATTTCGGAAAACCTGCGCGAAGAATTGTCGCCGAGCAACGTGCGCGTCATTACCATTGCCCCAGGTGCAGTGGAAACCGAATTGCTCAGCCACACCACCGATGAGGCGATCAAGACCGGCTATCAGGCGTGGAAACAGGACATGGGCGGCACCGTACTCAGCGCCGATGACGTGGCCTCGGCGATTGCCTATGCCTACCAGCAGCCGCAGCATGTGTGCATTCGCGAAATCGTATTGGCGGCAACGCGTCAGCAGCCTTGATTCAGAGTCCAGCCAAACGCTTTTCGATAAACCTGCGTTCGGGTGCTTGTTGGGCCAAGGCCAGCGCCCGTTCGTAGGCGACTCGCGCCTCTTCGACACGGCCCAACTGCCGGTAAAACTCCCCGCGTGCCGAGTGCGCCAGGTGATAATCCAGCAACTCGCCACGCGCCAGAATCCCTTCTACCTGCTGCAATCCCGCCAAGGGGCCATCGCGCATGGCCAGCGCCACGGCACGGTTCAGTTCGATCACCGCTGACGGCATCATCCTGAGCAACACATCGTAAAGCCCGACGATCTGCGGCCAGTCGGTTTCACCCGCACTGGACGCTTCGGCGTGTACAGCCGCAATCGCGGCTTGCAGGCAATACGGACCAAAGCGCCGTGTGCCAAGTGCATGCTCCACCAGTGCGCAGCCTTCGCCGATCATGGACACATCCCACAGCGAGCGGTCCTGTTCATCCAACAACACCAACTCCCCACTGGCCGTGGTGCGTGCCGGGCGACGGGATTCGTGCAGCAGCATCAACGCCAGCAGGCCCATGACTTCCGGTTCGGGCAGCAGCTCCGTCAACAAACGCCCCAGGCGAATGGCCTCACGGGTCAAATCCTCGCGGGTCATATCGGCCCCCATGGACGCCGAATATCCCTCGTTGAACACCAGGTAAATCACCCGTAACACGCTGTCCAGCCGCTCGGGCAATTCGTCTCGGGATGGCACTTGATACGGGATCTTCGCCTCGCGGATCTTGCCCTTGGCCCGCACGATGCGCTGGGCGATGGTGGCCGGCGTGGCCAGGAACGCCCGGGCGATTTCTTCGGTGGTGAGGTCACAGATCTCGCGCAAGGTCAGCGCCGCCTGGGCGTCGGCCGCCAGTGCCGGGTGGCAGCAGGTGAAAATCAGCCGTAGGCGATCGTCTTCCACGTCTTCATCGCTCCAGTCAGCCGCTTCCAGCGCATCGGCCTGCTCCTGCAACAACGGGGTGAACCGCGCCTGGCGGCGCAAACGATCGATGGCCTTGAAGCGCCCGGTCGACACCAGCCAGGCGCGTGGATTGTCCGGCACACCTTCCTGCGGCCAACGCTGCACCGCCACAAAAAACGCTTCGTGCAGGGCTTCTTCGGCCAGGTCGAAATCGCCCAGCAAGCGAATCAGCGTCGCGAGGACTCGACGTGATTCGCGGCGATAAATGGCCTCGACCGGCTGGGTCAATCGGGCATGCCCTCGGTCACCAGGGTGACCAGCCGATCCAGGCTCTGGCCCCAGCCATCATGAAAGCCCATGGCTTCGTGGGCCTGCTTGTCTTCGGCACTCCAGTGCATGGCGCGGGCGGTGTAAAGCGTCTTGCCGTCGACCTCTTCGAAGGTGACTTCGGCGCTCATGAACGGCTTGCCCGAGGGTATCCAGCCGGGCATGAAGGCGTCGGTAAACACCAGCCGATTGGGCGCATCAATTTCCAGAAACACACCTTGCGTCGGGTACTCGGCACCGTCCGGCGCCCGCATCAAGGTGCGAAACAAACCACCGACCCACAGGTTCATTTCGCACTCGGGGGTAGTCATGCCGTGAGGCCCCCACCATTGCTGGAGCAAGGCGGGCTCGGTCCAGGCACGGAACACGCGGCTGGGCGGTGCATCGATCACACGGCGGATGGACAATTCAAACTCGGCAGGTTGCGTAGACATGGTGTAAACCTCTTGAGTCTTAGGGTTGTTGTATTCAGAGATTCAATTCACGCACGGGGCGCACTTCCACACTGCCGACCCGAGCGGCCGGAATACCACCGGCCACCTGGACCGCTTCATTCAAGTCACGGGCCTTGATCAGGTAGAAACCGGCGAGCTGCTCCTTGGTCTCGGCAAACGGCCCGTCGGTGATCGACAACTTGCCATTGCGCATACGCACGGTGGTGGCGGTGCTCACCGACTGCAGCGGCTCGGCAGCCAGCATGCGACCGCTGGCCTGAACGGACTGCGCGTAGGCGAAGCACTCCGGGTCTGCCGGGCTATCCGGCGAGGTGTGCAGCACCTGTTCGTTGCTGTAGATCAGGCAGAGGTATTTCATGGGCTTCTCCGTTTTCGGACTACTGACTATAGATCGCGCAGGTCAAGGTTTCAGGTCGAACAGACCGGCGCCGGTTTCCATGTCGAACGGCGCGGACCAGTGCTCATGCACCACTTTCCATTGGCCATCGATGCGTTGATAACCGGCGCTGACGCGCATCCAGCACGTCTTGAGCACGCCGTCCGGCCCGGTGCCGCCGCAGTGGGCCAGCCAATGGGCAAAGGCGCTGTCTGCTCCGGCAACGATATGCAGCTCATGAAAGTCGAAAACGCCGGGGCCAGGGCAGAATTCCATGCAGGCCTGCCAATGCGCCTGGTACGCAGCTTTGCCCTTGAACTGCAGGGCGCCAACGGCGTCGAACGCGACGATATCGTCGGCGTAATAGCTGACAATCTTCTCGACATCCTTGGCGGTGACCGCTTGTTTCCATTGTTCGATCAGGGTGTTGATGGCAGTGCTCATGGCGATACTCCTTGGGGTAGAAAACATCACGGAAGACACCCTTAGTCGAATGGCCAACCGGCAAATCGACAAGCCGCTTAAAAATAATTTCGCTCCCGGCAAACCCGCTAGAATCGACGCCTCTTTGTAGGATTTCGGATACGCCCCCGATGGAAACCCGCCTCGCCCTTTATGAGACGCTGAGCCTTGCGCAGAAACAGCAACTCGACACCCTGCAAGTGCACCCCGAACAACTGGCGTATTCCGGCGATATCTACTGTGCGCTGAACAGCCTGCTGGTCAATCCCCATCCCGATGCCATCAAAGGCTTCGCCCTGCTCGCCGACGAAACGCCCGTGGCTTTCCTGCTGCTCAAACGCCCGCCTTGCCTGCCCCACTGGGCAGATGCACACAGCGCAACCTTGCATGCGTTGCAGGTGGATCGGCATCAGCAAGGGCGTGGGTTTGGCAAAGCCTGCCTGCAAGCGCTGCCCGCAGCGGCATTGCAGGCGTGGCCGCAGATCAAGGGACTGGAGTTGTCGGTGGATGCGCACAATGTGACGGCGATGAGGCTGTATCTGGGGGCTGGGTGGGTGGATGGCGGAGAGGCGTACAAGGGGCGGATTGGGTATGAACGGAGGTTGCGGTGGGTGTTTAACCGGGCCCATTGATGTCACGTAAACATGACCTTCAGACGTCAATGTCCTGTTTACGTGACATCGCCTAGGGCGTCAGCCTCTTTCGCCCACCGGCAACCAGATCTCCACGGTCCCGGTGCCCTTGCGCGCATGGAAATCCGCGCTGTAGCGCTCGAAATCCGCGCCCATCACCTTGTATCCCGAATGCGGCAGCCATTCGAACATGATGCGTTCGTAGGTTTGCTCAAGCGCCTGCACCGGCCCGTAATGCGGGAACACGGCATAGTTGAGCGGTGGGATTTCGATGCATTCGAAGTTGCCTGGCACATCGGCTTTGGTCGGGACTTCGACACCGGCCATGTAGTCGAATTCGCCATGCTTGGGGTTATAGCAAACGCCATACGTCACACCGCCCACACGCTTCTTGATGCCCTCGATGCAGGTATCGAACAACTCCCACAGTTTGGGGATATCCCCCACGGTGGCCTTCGAATAACGCCCTTGCACCCCGGCGATCACCAGGGCTTTACCGGCTTCCATGCGTGGCTCTAACGGTTGTTTTGTCTGCTGATCCATACGAACAGTCTCCTTCTTATGAGGGAACAAACCCGCATCGAGTATAGGGGCATATCCACGTCGTACTCCATGTAGAAAATTTTTCTGCGCATCTGGACAACGGGCCATCATCGACCGTATTGTCTGCCCCGCAGGCCACCGCAGTGGCCGACGTCGCTCGGACGGTTCCGGGCGCTTACGTACTTCGAGGCAACAATGGCAGACCAAGGTTCGCCGCGCCGCTTTGCGCGCATAGATCGACTCCCCCCGTATGTTTTCAATATCACTGCCGAGCTGAAGATGGCTGCGCGTCGGCGCGGCGAAGACATCATCGACTTGAGCATGGGCAACCCAGACGGCGCCACGCCGCCGCACATTGTCGAAAAGCTGGTGCAAGTTGCCCAGCGTGAAGACACTCACGGCTACTCCACGTCCAAAGGCATTCCGCGTCTGCGCCGGGCGATTTCGCGCTGGTACAAGGACCGTTATGAAGTGGACATCGACCCCGAGTCGGAAGCCATCGTGACCATCGGTTCCAAGGAAGGCCTGGCACACTTGATGCTGGCCACCCTGGACCAGGGCGACACCGTGCTGGTGCCCAACCCCAGCTACCCGATTCACATCTACGGTGCGGTAATTGCCGGCGCGCAAGTGCGTTCGGTGCCGCTGGTGCCTGGCGTGGACTTCTTCGCGGAGCTGGAACGGGCGATTCGCGGCTCGATCCCCAAGCCGAAGATGATGATCCTCGGCTTTCCGTCCAACCCCACCGCGCAGTGCGTGGAACTGGACTTCTTCGAACGTGTGATCGCGCTGGCCAAGCAGTACGACGTGCTGGTGATCCACGACCTGGCCTACGCCGACATCGTCTACGACGGCTGGAAAGCCCCGTCGATCATGCAAGTGCCGGGCGCCAAGGACATCGCGGTGGAGTTTTTCACCTTGTCCAAGAGCTACAACATGGCCGGCTGGCGCATCGGCTTCATGGTGGGCAACCCGGAACTCGTCAACGCCCTGGCACGCATCAAGAGCTACCACGACTACGGCACCTTCACCCCGCTGCAAGTCGCCGCTATTGCTGCACTGGAAGGCGACCAGCAGTGCGTGAAAGACATCGCCGAACAATACCGCCAGCGCCGCAATGTGCTGGTCAAGGGCCTGCATGAGCTGGGCTGGATGGTCGAGAACCCGAAGGCGTCGATGTACGTCTGGGCGAAGATTCCCGAAGCATATGCCGCCATGGGTTCGCTGGAATTTGCCAAAAAACTGCTGCTGGAGGCCAAGGTGTGTGTCTCGCCGGGCATCGGTTTTGGCGAGTATGGCGATGACCATGTGCGCTTTGCGCTGATCGAGAACCAGGACCGGATTCGCCAGGCGGTGCGGGGGATTCGCGGGATGTTCAGGGCGGATGGACTGGTCACTAAAGCCTGACGCAATCCACCTGTAGAAATGTGATCAAAAATGTGGGAGCTGGCTTGCCTGCGATAGCATCACCTCGGTGTATCTGCTACACCGAGGTGTCTGCATCGCAGGCAAGCCAGCTCCCACACTTGATCGGGTTACCACATGGGTAACGGTGGTGCGGCTTACACCACCAACGACAACAACATGATGAAGATCAACGCCACAATCGACAGAATCGTCTCCATCGCCGTCCACGTCTTGAACGTCTCGGCCACGGTCATGTTGAAGTACTGCTTCACCAGCCAGAACCCCGCATCGTTGACGTGAGACAGGATCAACGAACCCGCCCCCGTTGCCAACACCAGCAGCTCACGGTTAACCCCCGGAATCATCCCCACCACCGGCACGACAATGCCCGCACCAGTAATGGTCGCCACCGTGGCCGAACCGGTTGCCACACGGATCACCGCCGCCACCAGCCACGCCAGCAGGATCGGATTGATCTGCGCGTTCACCGCCATATGGCCAATCACGTCGCCCACACCGCTGGTCACCAGCATCTGCTTGAAGCCACCGCCGGCACCGATGATCAGGATGATCGCAGCGGTCGGCGCCAGGCTGGCGTCGAGCAATTTGAGGATCTGCTTGGAGTGAATGCCTTGGCGATGGCCAAAGGTGTACAGCGACAGCAGCAACGCCAGCAACAGGGCGGAGATCGGGTGACCGATCATGTCCATCCAGTTACGCACGATGTGGCCGTCCGGCAAGCCGATATCGGCGAAGGTTTTGAGCAGCATCAGGAACACCGGCAACAGCACGGTAATCAGGGTGATGCTGAAGCTCGGCAGGTTCTTGTGTTCCGACTCGCGGGCCAGTTGATCGACCAGTTCCTGGGACGGGTTGCCCGGGATGTACTTGGCGATGAACGTACCGAAGATCGGGCCGGCGATGATGGCGGTCGGCAGTGCGACGATCAGGCCGTAGAGGATGGTCTTGCCGATGTCCGCGCCAAACACGCCGATCGCCAGCAGCGGGCCCGGATGCGGTGGCACCAGCCCGTGTACCGCCGAGAGGCCGGCGAGCAGCGGGATACCGATCTTGATCAGCGACACGCCGGTGCGGCGCGCGACGATAAACACCAGCGGGATCAGCAGCACAAAGCCGATCTCGAAGAACAGCGGGATGCCCACCAGGAACGCGGCAAACATCATGGCCCACTGGACCTTCTCTTTGCCGAAGGCGCGGATCAGGGTCTGGGCGATCTGATCGGCACCGCCGGATTCGGCCATCATCTTGCCGAGCATCGTGCCCAGCGCGAGGATGATGCCGACAAAGCCGAGCACCCCGCCGAAGCCGTCCTGGAACGCCTTGATGATCTTGTCCACGGGCATGCCCGAGGTCAGGCCGAGGAAGCCGGCCGCGATGATCAGTGCAATGAACGGATGCACCTTGAACTTGGTGATCAGAACGATCAACCCGATGATAGTGACCACTGCATCAAGCAGCAGGTAAGACTCGTGGGACATGCCAAACATGGGGGGTCTCTCCTGTTTGTTGTTGTTATTAAAGCGGGTGTTGAATTTCCTGCCGGGGATAGCGCTATCTTTTCCGGCAAAAAATTAATAAGTAGGTTCAAAGCCGTGTTGCAGCCACCAGGCGTTGGTCTGCTCGGCCAGTTCCTCGATGCTGTCTTCGCTGGCGTTCAGAGCCAGGGTCAGCGGTTCGCCTTTGGGCGATTCAAGGGTGGCAAACTGGCTGTCGATGAGGCTGGCCGGCATGAAATGCCCAGGGCGATGGGACACGCGGTCGGCGGCCACGGCGCGGGTCAGCTCCAAAAAGACAAAACCCAGGCCCGGCGCGGCTTCGCGCAGGTGGTCGCGGTATTTCTTTTTCAGGGCGGAACAGGTGAGCACAGGATGCTCGCCCGCTTTGAGAGAACGGCGCAGTTCATCGCAGAGGATGTCGAGCCAGCCGGCGCGGTCGTCGTCGTTGAGGGGGTGGCCGGCGCTCATCTTTTCGATGTTGGCGGCTGGGTGAAAGCTGTCGCCTTCAATGGCGGTAGCGCCGTTCAGGCGGCACAGGGCCTCGCTGACGCTGGACTTGCCACAGCCGGAAACACCCATGATGACCAGGGCGGTAACAGGTTGACTCATGAAACACCTCAGGACGCAGATAGCGCTACCTTTGCACGCTGTAAGGCTAGTGCAAAAACAGGCTTTTCCCGCGCCGTCTTGTCTTTTTTTATGGAGTGACGCGTGCATCCGCTCCAACGCTTTGAACAGGATCAGGCAACCCTTTGTTCAAGAATTTGCAGCCTTTTGGAGACAGCGCTACCTTAGTGCCTCGATTTTTGTTTGGCAAGCCGCCTGATGACCTCCAAGAACGATAAAAAATTGCGCACCACGGGTCGCCCGACCCTAAACGAAGTCGCCCGCCTGGCTGGCGTCAGCCCGATTACCGCGTCCCGCGCGCTGCGCGGCATCAGCACCGTCGCCACCGAACTGGTGGAAAAAGTGCAGCAGGCCGCCGCCGAACTGAACTACGTGGTCAACCCCGCCGCCCGCGCCCTGGCCTCAGCCCAGAGCCATTCGGTGGTGGTGTTGGTGCCGTCGCTGTCCAACCTGCTGTTTATCGAAACCCTCGAAGCCATCCACCAAGTGCTGCGACCCAAGGGCTTTGAAGTGCTGATCGGCAACTTCCATTATTCCCGCGATGAAGAAGAAAACCTGCTGCGCAACTACATGGCCTACCAGCCACGGGGTTTGCTGCTCACCGGATTTGATCGCACCGAAAGCGCCCGACGGATGGTCGAGGCCAGCAATGTGCCGTGCGTGTACATGATGGACCTGGACCCCAACGCCGGGGTGAACTGCGTGGGTTTCTCGCAACTGAGCGCGGGCGAAACGGCGGCGGCGCATCTGTTGTCCCGTGGGTACAAACGCCTGGCGTATATCGGCGCGCAACTGGACCAACGCACGTTGCTGCGCGGCGAAGGTTTCCGTCGAGCGCTGCAACACGCCGGCTTGTACGACCCGGCGCTGGAACTGCTGACACCCCGCCCTTCCTCAGTCGGCCTGGGTGGCGAACTCTTCCTGCAACTGCTGGCCGCCCATCCCGACGTGGATGCAATCTTCTTCGGCAACGACGACCTGGCCCAGGGCGCCTTGCTGGAAGCCATGCGCCATGGCATCAAAGTGCCGGAGCGCGTCGCGGTGCTGGGTTTCAACGACCTGCCAGCCTCGTCCTTCATGGTGCCGCGCCTGAGCAGCATCAGCACCCCGCGTGAGGCGATTGGGCGGCGTGCGGCGGAGCACTTGTTGACAATCATGGCAGGCAACAAGATCGCCAAGCCGGTGGTGGACATGGGGTTTGAGTTGCAGGTGCGGGAGAGTACCTGACCCTGCTAGATTGGTTGCTCTCCACCGCTAGGAAAGCACCATGGGACACTCACTGAAAATCTTGGGCCGCACGTCCTCCATCAACGTGCGCAAAGTGCTTTGGACCTGCCAGGAACTCGGCATCGACTACCAGCGCGAAGACTGGGGCATCGGCTTCAAGCCCACCCAATCCGCCGACTTCCTCGCCCTGAACCCCAACGCCCAGGTGCCGGTGTTGATCGATGACCACGGCGTGTTGTGGGAATCCAACACCATCTGCCGTTACCTGGTCAGCCTCTATCAACGCCACGACCTGCTCCCCGCCGAACCCGCGCCACGGGCCCGGGTCGAGCAATGGATGGACTGGCAAGCCACCGAACTCAACCCGTCCTGGGGCTACGCGTTCCATGCGCTGGTGCGCCAGAACCCGGACTACCAGGACCCACAGCGCCTCCAAGCCGGCGTGCAGGCCTGGAACGACAAGATGGGCCTGCTCGAACAACAACTGATCAAGACCGGCGCCTACGTCACCGGCGCTGAGTTCACCTTGGCAGACATCCTTGTCGGCCTCTCAGTACACCGCTGGCGCAACGCCCCGTTGGAACATCCGCCCTACCTTGCGGTGGAGGCGTATTACCAGCGCCTCAGCCAGCGCCCTGGCTTTAAAACCTTCGCCCTCGACGGCCATAACTAAAAACAAGGACGCCACTGTGAAAGGACTCAACGTACTGCTCACCGGCGCCTGCGGCAGAATCGGCAAGACGTTTTTCGACGCCTCGAAAGACCGTTACCGCTTCACCCTCACCGACCGCATCGCGCCGGATTTCGACCTGGGCACGCACCGCTTCATTCACGCCGACCTCAGCGATAAAACCAGCCTCGCCGCCCTGCTCGACGGCATCGACGTGATCGTGCACCTATCGGGCATCCCCCACGCCAGTGCCTCGTTCGAAGAACTTCTGCCCAATAACATCCTTGCCACCACCTACCTGTTCGAAGCCGCCGTGGCCGCTGGCGTGAAACGTTTGGTGTTCGCCAGCAGCGCGCAAACCATCGAAGGCTACCCGGTGGACCGCCAGATCACGCCCGGCATGCAGGTGATGCCCGCCAATCTGTATGGCGTGAGCAAATGCTACGGCGAAGCGTTGTGCGGCTATTACGCGGCCAAAACCCCGCTGTCGACCATTGCCCTGCGCATCGGCGCTTTCGAACTCCCCGAAACCCACGACCTCAATAACGCCCGCGACCTCAGCGCCTGGCTCAGCCCACGCGATGCCGTGCAGTTGCTGCAACGTTCGGTGGAAGCCGAGGGCGTGAAGCACCTGATCGCCCATGGCATATCCAATAACCGCTTCAAGCGCCTGGACCTGAGCGAAACCATGCGGGTGCTGGGTTACCATCCCCAGGATGATGCGTTTCAGACATTTGAGATTCCGATCACTTATTGAGTTTTCCCATGCCCGCACTCTCTACCACCGACGGCATCGACCCCATCCGCGCCGCCCACATCAGCGCACGTATCGACCGCCTCCCCGCCGTCGCCACCGTCTGGCGCCTGGTGGCGTTACTGTCGATTGGCGGTTTTTTCGAGCTGTATGACCTGTTCCAGACCGCCTACATCAGCCCCGGCCTGATCAGTGACGGAATTTTCCACACCGGCAGCGAGGGCGTATTCGGCTTCTCGGACCAGGCTGCATTCGCCTCGGCAACTTTTCTCGGCCTGTTCCTCGGCGCCAGCCTGCTCAGCCCCATCGCCGACCGCTTCGGACGGCGGGCGATCTTCACCTTTGCGTTGATCTGGTACACCGTCGCCACAGTATTCATGGGCATCCAGACCTCAGCCGTGGGCATTATCTGCATGCGTTTCCTGGTCGGCATTGGCCTGGGCATTGAACTGGTGACCATCGACGCCTACCTCTCGGAACTGGTGCCCAAGCGTATGCGCAGCTCGGCGTTTGCCTTTGCGTTCTTTATCCAGTTCCTGTCGGTTCCGGCGGTGGCGTTGATGTCGTGGTGGCTGGTGCCGCAAGCGCCGTTCGGCGTGTCAGGTTGGCGTTGGGTAGTGTTGTCGAGCGCCGTGTTTGCGCTGTTTATCTGGCAATTGCGCAAGCGTTTGCCGGAGTCGCCGCGTTGGCTTGCACAAAAAGGGCGTTTTGAAGAGGCCGGTCTGATCATGGACAACCTCGAAGCGCGCTGCCAGAAAGACCATGGCAAACCCTTGGATGAGCCCGAACCCGAAGCCGTCAGCGTGCAGGGTAGCGGCCGCTTTGCCGATATCTGGCAACCACCGTATCGCCGCCGCGCCTTGATGCTGATCGTATTCCATGTGTTCCAGGCCATCGGCTTCTTCGGTTTCGGCAACTGGCTGCCGGCGTTGCTGTCCGGCCAGGGTGTGAGCGTGACCCACAGCTTGCTCTACGCCTTCATCATCACCCTCGCCTATCCGCTGGGGCCGCTGCTGTTCGTGAAGGTGGCCAACCGTTTTGAAAACAAATGGCAGATCGTCGGCTCGGCCCTCGGCGCGATGATCTTCGGCAGCCTGTTTGCCCTGCAAACCACGGCGGTGGGGCTGGTGATCTGTGGGGTGATGATCACGTTCTGCAACGCCTGGCTGAGCTTCAGTTATCACTCGTACCAGAGTGAATTGTTCCCCACCAACATCCGCGCACGGGCAGTAGGGTTCTGTTACTCGTTCAGCCGCTTGTCCACGGTGTTCAGCAGTTTGTTGATCGGCTTTATCCTCGAACACCTGGGCACGCCGGGCGTGTTGGCGTTCATTGCCAGCAGCATGTTGATCGTGATGATCACCATCAGTTGGTTCGGGCCGCGTACGCGGAACCTGGCGCTGGAAAACATCGCCCACTGACGGCAATGATTGGCCGCCTGCGGGACAATGCTTGCCGCAGCGGCCAAACGATCCCCAATAGAACCGGGCACTTCACGCCCGGCACGCTATTTGCTCCACCTGTGGCACCGAACATTCCCCCAGGTGACCGATCATGCTGGTTAACAACAACACCCAAGCCGTTTCGACTGTTCAACAGATCAAGCGGCCCGACATGGACCCCGCCAACGCCGCCGCCAGCGCGCTGTACAGCGGCGCCTTGCAAGCCGCGCAGCAAAGCGTGACCGTGCCCGCCGCGCAGAAGGAACTGGACAAGGCCGCCGACCGCATCGACGAAGCCTTTGCCAAGACCCGCGTGCAGTTGCAGACCACCACAGAAGCCGTCACTGCCTCTACCACGACGCCGGACGTACCAAAAACCGGTTCGACCGCCAGCTCCGCGCGCTCCGAGTTCACTGACTACATGAATAAAACCCCGGCCGAACGTATCCGTGAGCAGTTGCTCAAGGAGCAGGGTTTGACCGAGGCGGACGTACAGAACATGTCCCAGGAAAAGCAGGACGCGATTTCCAAGCAAGTGGCTGAACGCCTGAAGCAACAACAAGAGCAACAGGTAGCGGCCAAAACCGTTGACCCGCAGGTGCAGGCAGTGAAAGAAACCCTGGCTGCGATCTAAACAGCACCGCACATCAACTGTGAAAACAGCCTTGTGTGGGAGCTGGCTTGCCTGCGATGCGGATCACTCGGTGTTCCTGATGTACCGAGGTGATGCTTTCGCAGGCAAGCCAGCTCCCACCGTGATCGGGTTATCAAGCTGACAATGGGTTTATTGCAGTTGCAGCGTCGAATTGAATTGCCCGATCGCATCCACCACGTGCCGTGACCCTTCCTGAATTTCCAGGATCACCTGCCCCGCTTCATTCGCCAATTCCACCCCCAGCCCCGTGCGGCTCAAGCTCGATTGCATGCTCGACACCGCGCTCAGCGACAGGTCGTGGTTCTTGCGCACCACATCGACGATTTCCACCGTCGCATGGCTCGTCCGTGCGGCCAGGCTGCGCACCTCGTCGGCCACCACTGCAAAGCCGCGCCCGTGTTCGCCGGCCCGCGCCGCTTCAATCGCGGCGTTGAGCGCGAGCATGTTGGTCTGCTCGGCAATGCTACGGATGGTCTGCACGATGGCGCCGATGATGTCCGATTGTTTACTCACCGCATCGATGCTCTGCGCCGCTTGGTTCAAATCGTGGGAAATTTCTTCGATGATCTGTACGGTTTGCTGCACCACCTCCGAGCCCTTGCGTGCGCAGGCGTCGTTTTGCACCGAGGTGGCGTGGGCCGAGTCGGCGGCGGTGCGCAGGGTGGTGACTTGGTCAGTGATGTCGCTGGCGAACTTCACCACTTTGTACAGGCGGCCATTGGTGTCGAAGATCGGGTTATAGGAGGCTTCCAGGAACAGGGTCTTGCCGTACTTGTTTTTGCGCTCGAAGCGGTGCGAGTGGTATTCGCCACGATTGAGCGACGCCCAGAACGCCTTGTAGGCCGGCGATTCCACTTCATTGCGGTGGCAGAACATGCTGTGGTGCTGGCCGACGATTTCATCCAAGGAATACTGCACGGTCTTCAGAAAGTTTTCATTGGCGTTGATGATCTGGCCCTGCGGGGTGAACTCGATCACCGCCATGGAACGGCCAATAGCATCGATCAGGCTCTGGTTTTCATGCTCGTGATGGACTCGCGCAGTAATGTCCGACGCGACTTTGATTACGCTCTGAACGTGATTGTCCTTGTCCAGCACCGGCATGTAGCTGGCTTCCAGCCAGACTTCCTGGCCATGCTTGTTCAAGCGCATGAAGGTGCCACTGAGGGCCTCGCCCCGCGCCAGGTCGCGCCATAGCTTGGCGTAGGCATCGGTGTGGGTGTAGGGCTCGTCGCAAAAGAGGCGGTGAGGTTTACCGCGTATTTCCTCGACGCTATAGCCCATGGTTTTGCAGAAATTGTCGTTGGCGTCGAGGATCACGCCACTGGGGTCGAACTCGATCATGGCCATGGAACGGCTGATAGCGGCGAGTTTGGCGTTGGATTCGGTGAGTGCGCAGGAAAAACGTTCGATTTGTTGCAGGTCGGATTTGTGATGGCGGTAGAACATGGTCAGATCACCCTAGATTCCCGGCGCCTGGAAGGCGCATTCCATTCATTTGTTGGCTATTGCTGGCACACCGTCATGGGGAAATAACCATCCAAATCGCTTTATATGCCAAGCGTCATAAACGGTTCCGGGTGAGCATAGACAGGGCTTGGCGCTATGCAAGGCCACTAGTCAGCCAGCATTTTTAACAATGCGAGGGCGGCGGCTGACAGTGGGCGATCCGGCGAGCCGACCAAGGCAAATTCGCGGTGCAGCGGCACATCCAACGCCATCACGCGCAGGCCCTTGCGCTGGGACGGCAAGGCCATTTCCGGCACCAGTGTGACGCCGACGCCCTCACGCACCAGGCTGAAGGCACTGTTCCATTCACGCACCTCAACGCGGACATCGCGCAGGGTCAGCCCGGCGGCGGCGCCCAGGCTGCGGGCATTGGCGGTGCAGCCACCGGTAGCCAGCACGAAAGGCTGCTCAAGCAATTCCTCAAGCGACACCGTGGCATCGGCGGGGCGTTGCGCCAGCGCGTGCTCCACTGGCAGTACGGCCATCCACAAGTCACGGCCCAACACCGTCGCATTGCGCTCGGGCGGGGGGTTGAGCACCACGCCCAAGTCGATAAGGCCGGTGTCGAGCAAGGTAAGCACTTCGTTGTCAGTGACATCCAAGCTGGTGACGTCGATACCGGGATAGAGCTGCGCAAAACGCTGCAATGCGGGTGTCAGAAATGTCGCCAGCACCATGGGGAAACTGGCGATGCGAATCGTCCCACGCAACATGGGCCTGGCTTCGTCCACGGTGCTACGAATCGCCTGCAACGCCCCAAGCATGACTCGCGCCTGCTCGATCACACTCAAGCCCAGGGCGGTGGGCAAGGTCTTGCGCGGTTCGCGGGTAAACAGCTGCGCGCCCAGCGTCGCTTCCATACCGGCCATGGCTTGGCTGGCGGCGGATTGGGTCATGCCCACGCGCTCGGCGGCGGCGGTGATGCTGCCGTGATCGGCCACGGCCACCAGCAAGCGCCAGTGCATCAGGTTCATCATGGCAGTAGCTGTCCTTATGGCAGGGGTCTGAACATTTAATTTTACGCACGGTGCCACGCCCGCGAGACTGGCGCAAATTCAACGGAGCTGCCCCAGATGAAACTGTATTTCTTCCCCCACGCCTGTTCTCTCGCCCCGCATATCGTGCTGCGCGAATTGGCGCTGCCGTTCGACCTGGTCTTGGTGGATAACCAAGCCAAGACCACCGCCGACGGCGAAGACTTCCTGCAGATCAACCCCAAGGGCTACGTCGCGGCGCTGAAACTGGACAACGGCCAGGTGCTGACCGAAGCCAGCGCGATCCTGCAATACCTGGCCGACCTGAAACCCGCCGCAGGCCTGGCGCCGGCTAATGGCAGCTGGGAACGCGTGCGCCTGCAGGAGTGGCTGAACTTCATTGCCACCGAGATTCATGGCGGCTTGGCCGTATTCTTCAACGGCGCGATCCAGGGCGAGGTGAAAGCTGCATTCCAGGCCACGCTGTTCAAGCGTTTCACGGTGCTGGTGCAGACGCTGGAGCGCCAGGATTACCTGTTGGGTGCGCAGTACTCGGTGGCAGATGCCTACCTGTTTGTGGTGCTGCGCTGGGCGGCGTTTCACGCGATTGATTTGGATAAGTGGCCGGCGCTGGCGGCGTTTCAGCAGCGGGTGGGTGAGCGGCAGGCGGTGATTGCGGCGTTGGCCGCCGAGAATCCATAAGGCTCCTACAGAGGGAATGGGGTGGATTCGAGGAAGGTGGCCAATGCCAATACATCCACTGAGCCTGAGCGGTCTTCATCAAGATGAGCCACCTGGCTGCGCACGGCTTGATGGACCAGCCGCACACCTTGCCCCAGTCGCAGCGCCCCCCTTAAATCCACCGCCTGCGCGGCGACGATCAGTTCAATACTGGCCAGCCACAGCACCCGCTCGGTCAAGCGACGAGTCTTGTCGACCACCGCCATGGCCTGGCCCGCATAGTCTTCAACACGGTCCGCCACCGGCACGCTGATCGCCGGCAGCGGATTGGCCAGGTGCCCGATTTCGGCGACCAACGCCGAACTGGTGCGCTGCAAGGCGGCCATGCCGACATGACCGGGTTGAGTGATCAGGAAGCGCGGCAGATCGCTGGAAGCCGGCGACAGCAGCTTGGCAATGCGTTCAGCGCTGCACGCGGCGACACGGGTAAGCGCCAGGCCCAACCCTTCAGTGGCCAGCGCCAAGTGGGTGCTGTCGAAATTCGCCGTGGCCAACACAAGCGACGCTTCGCTGATCAACGCCGGGTTATCCGCACCGCTGCGCAGTTCCAATTCAACCAATTCATGCAGGGCGTGCAGCGCCTGCTGCGCCGCACCCTGGACCACCGTGGCACAGCGAAAGCTCAACGGGTCCTGCAAGCGCCGTGGGCTGTCCGCCAACTCACCACCCGCCAGCAACTGCAACAACGCCGCCGACTGCTCGCTTTGCCCCGGAGCCGGCCGCAGACGCGAAGCCCAAGGCTGGAACGGACTGAGGTTGGCCCGATAGCCTTCACACGATAACGCCAGCGCCGCCAGCAAAACCTCCAAGGCCCGCTGCGCCTCAGCCACCAGCAACGCGCCCAGCCCAACACTGGCCGCATTCGCAGAGACCAGCGCCAAGCCATCTTTGCCGGTCAGCGGCACTGACAACGCGAGACTCAGGTGCGCCAGTGGCGCCAGGTCACTCTCGCCCAACGAGCCGAGCAACGGTACATCGGGCTCGACGCCGGAATTGAGCAACGCTAGCAGTGCATCCGCCGCCCCCGGAGAAATACCCGAACGCCCCTGAGCCAATCCGGCCAGCCGCGCAGCCGTGATCGCGCGCAGCTCCTGGCGATTGGCAAGGCGCCCGACCCCCACCGCACGCCCCAACGGAATACTCGCCTGCACGGGCGCCACCGCCGTATCCACCGCTGCACCGAGGCCGGTATTTACCCCATAAATTGGCGTGCCTTCAGCCGCCAGTTTCACCAACAACTGGTGGCCTTCTTCAATACGCTGACGGGTCTGCGCAGAGAAATCCGCCGGTACGTCCTGGCGGGCAATCGCCAGCAAATCGACGAGGCTCAAGCCTTCGGGATCGAAGTGAATCATGCCCAGCGCAACCGCTGGCCAATCCCCAGGCGCCCGGCTTTTTCCAGCAGCGCATGGCCCAACGCGATATCACTGAGGCTCAGGCCGCGGTGCCAGAACAGGATGGTTTCCTCGGCGGTTTCCCGGCCTTTTTTCAAGCCGGCAACAATTTGGCCCAGTTCGGCATGCAGGGTCTCGGCACTGAGTTTGCCAGTCTCAACATGGGCGCGCAGCGAGCCAAATAGCCCGCCTTTGCATTGGCCCCAATCATCAACCACCAGCTTGCTCATGATGTCGGTGAGGGACAATTCCACCGCGCTCATGGTGCCGTAGGGCACCACAAAAGCACCGGGTTTGATCCAGTCGGTGCGCAGCAGCGGTTCGGGCTGATCAAGGCGCGACGCCTCGACCACAATGTCGGCGCCACGCACGGTGGACTCCCAATCGTCGGTGACGATCACCGACTTGCCCAGGTCCTTGCGCAGGCGCTCGGCGAAGGCTTCCCGACTTTCGCTGCGGCGTGAGTGCACACGGATTTCGTCGAAGTCGAACAGGTGATCCAGCAAGCGCACGTTCCAATACGCCGTGCCACGCGCGCCAATGTGCGCCAGCACTTTGCTGTCGGGCCGGGCCAGGTATTTGGCGCCGATGGCCGTGATGGCACCGGTGCGCATGTCGGTGATCGCCGAGGCATCCAGGATGGCCTTGGGAATCCCGGTGGCGGGGTCCAGCAAGTTGAGGATCGCCAATTCCGAGGGCAAACCCTTGCGGTAGTTGTCGACAAAATCCCCCACCACCTTGACCCCGGCGTAACCGATATCGCCACCCAACACGCCGCGCAATACGTTGAAGTGGCCGTTGATCTCGCCGCCGGGAATCAGGTGGGTGCGCGGTTCGATCACCGCCTCGCCACGGCCCTGGATCGCCAGGCTGGCTTCGATGGCGGTGAGGATTTCATCATTGGTGAGGCCCAGTTCGTCGATGTCGAGGCCGTTGAGAAAATCGATGTAGATCGGTTGCATGGTCATGGCGCCTTGAAGACAGCTTGCTGTACATCGACCTTTTTCGGGATCAGGCCGTTGGCAAAGAACAGGTCGGCGGTGTGTTGCTGGGTGGCGATGTCGGCGGCTTGCAGCGGACGAATCGGCGTGGAGGAACGGTGTTCGAAGTAGCTTTTGACCACCGCTGGTTGCAGGCCCAGGGTCTTGGCCATCAGCGCGATGCTCGCTTCGGGCTGGTCGAGGGACAGGCGCTGCGCCTTGGCCAGTGTCTGGATGATCGCGCCAATGGATTGCGGATATTGCTTGGCAAACGGGCTGCTCACCACGAAGAAACTGCCCGCCGGATTGAGGCCCTGGCCATCGCCCAACACGCGGGCGGAACCGTCGACCACGGCCGCGGAGTAGTACGGGTCCCACACCACCCACGCGTCGACTTTGCCTTGCTCAAAAGCGGCACGCCCGTCGGATGGCGACAGGTACACCACATTCACGTCTTTCCATTGCAAACCGGCGCGCAGCAGGCTTTTAAGGAACAGGTTGTGGGCGCTGGAGCCCTTGAGCAGCGCCACGCGCTTGCCCTTGAGTTCCGCCACGCTCTGTACGCTGCTGGCTTTTGGCACCAACACCGCTTCGGTCTTGCCCTCGTTGGGTTCTACGGCGAAATACTGCAAGTCGATGCCAGCGGCCTGGGCGAAAATCGGCGGGATATCACCGATATTGCCGATGTCCAGGCTGCCGCCGTTCAGCGCTTCGATCAGCGGCGGGCCGCCGAGGAATTCGATCCACTGCACCTGGGTGCCGGGCAATGCTTCCTCGAAGAGTTTGTGCTCACGGGCCAATACCATGCTCACCGAGCTTTTCTGGTAACCGATGCGTAACGTGGCAGGTTCGGCCGCCAGCACCTGACCGGCGACCAGCGAAAGTACCGCAGCAGCGAAGATTTTAAGCATCAGAGCGCTCCCTTCAGCTTGGCCGCCACATCGACCGGCACCCATTGCTGCCAGACGTCTGGGTGGTCCTTGAGGAACGCTTCAGCGACCTGACGCGGCGGTGTACGTTTCTCGCTCATTTCGCCGAGGATGCCATTGAGCAGATCAATCGGCAGGTCGACCTTTTCAAACACGCTGACCAGTTGCGGGTACTGCGCCTTGAACGGCGCCGACACACCAATCGCCAGCCGCGCTGGCATCGAGCGGGTGCCGATGGGGTTGGGGTTTTTCGCGTCCGACAGGGTCTTCCAGGCTTCGGCGTTGAAGGGCGGCTCTTCCAGCTTGACCAGCTTGAACCGGCCCAGCAGCGGCGTCGGCGACCAATAGTAGAACAGCACCGGCTTGCCACGACGGATCGACGACGCCACTTCGGCATCCAACGCCGCGCCGGAGCCGGTGCGGAAGTTGACGAAGCTGTCGGTGAGTTTGTACGCCTTGAGCTTCTGGCTGTTGACGATCTCCGACGTCCAGCCCGTTGGGCTGTTGAGGAAGCGTCCACGGCTCGGGTCTTCGGGGTCGCGGAACACGTCCTTGTAGCGCGGCAGGTCGGCCACCGACTTCAAGTCCGGCGCCAGGGGTTTGATACCGCGCGCGGCATCGCCCTTGATCACGAACTCCGGCACCCACCAGCCTTCGGTGGCGCCTTTGACCGTGTCGCCCAGGCCAAACACTTTACCTTCGTTTTCCGCCTTGACCCATGCCGGACTGCGCCCGGCCCACTCTTCACCGATCACCTGGATATCGTCCTTGGCCAGGGCGGCTTCCAGGCTCACGGTGCTGCCGGGCAAAGTGTCAGTCGGCAGGCCGTAGCCTTTCTCGACAATCAGGCGCAGTACCTCGGTGATCAAGCTGCCGCTTTCCCAGGTGATGTCACCGAAGTGGATGGGTTTGACGGTTTCAGCGGCGGTTGTGGGTTGCGCTAAAACGGCCAGTGCCAGCAGTGAGCCACCGAGCAGTGTTTTAAGTCTTTTCATGCAGAACCTCGTGGTGAATCATTTTCTAGAACACAGAAGATCCAGTGTGGGAGCGGGCTTGCTCGCGAATGCGGTGGGTCAGTGATGCATGAGCTGGCTGACCCACCGTATTCGCGGGCAAGCCCGCTCCCACATTCGATCTCTGCGGTATTCAAGATCGGTTAAAAGTCATAACTGAGCCGCGTGTAGTAAAACGCCCCTTCCGGCGCCGACGGCGACAGGTAGCTGTACTGCTGGCCCGGCGTCTGGCGCAGGCGGGTGTTGAAGTCGTCGGGCTTGCTGTCGAACAGGTTGTTGGCGCCGACTGACAAACGCAGTTGTTTAGTGAAGGCGTAGTTCACGTCCAGGTCGGTGTTCCACTGCGCGCCGAAGGTCTGGTCGTACTGGGCGTTGGCTTCGCTGGCGGCGTATTTGCGGTATTCGCCGTAGCGGGTTTCGCTGAGGGCGATGGTCCACGCACCGATGCGGTGGGTCGCGCCGAGCACTAGCTTGTCTTCGGGGTAACCGTGTTCCAGGAAGCCACGGGCTTCGCGGGTGAGGATGTCGAAGCCGTTGGGGTTTTCGTGGACCTTCTCGATCGTGGTGCGTGCCTTGGTGTAGCCGGCCGACAGACTCAACGCGCCGTACTGCGCCAGGTCCAGGTTGTACTTGCCGACGATGTCGACGCCACGGGTGCGGGTGTTGGCCGCGTTGGTCATGAACTGCGCCCAGGTGTACTGGCCAAACCCGGCTTGCTGCAGGATCTGCTCGGCGCGCGGCCCGGAAATGCCGCCGCTGTAGAGCAGGCGATCACGAATCGAAATCTGGTAGGCGTCGATAGTCAGCGAAGCGTTTTCAATCGGGCGCAGCACCAGGCCCAGGGAGTAGTTGGTGGATTTTTCCGGTTTGAGCGGCTCGGCACCCAGCGCACGGGCGGCCGGGTTGTCGGCGGGCAACATGCGCGTCAGCACCGGGTTGCCGTTGATGTCGACGTTGGTGGTGGTGGTCCACGACGTGCCGATCTGCCCCAGGGTCGGCGCACGGAAGGAGTTGTTCACCGTGGCGCGCAAGCCCACCTGCGGCGTGAAGTCATACCGCGCCGACAGCTTGCCGGTGGTGGCCGATCCAAAGTCCGAATAGTGCTCGGTACGCCCGGCCAGGCCGACCTGGAATTTGTCGGTGAGCTGGTGCTCAAGACCAAAGTAAACGCCGCCGACATCACGCTTGTAGGTGCCGGCGTCGTCTGGCGTGAGACCGGAGGCTTGCACCGCGCCGACCTGCACACCGTTGATGCCGCCAAAGGAGTAGGACTCGTAGTCGCCCTCCTCCAGACCATACTGCTCATGGCGGTAGGCAATGCCCGCCGAGACGGTCAGCGGATGGCTCGACCAGTTGACGTCCAGATCCTTGACGTAATCCAGGCCAAGGTTGGTCTGCTCGTTGACCAGCGTAGCCACATCAAACTTGGTCGGGCTGTTCAGGCCGTAGCTCGGGTTGACGGTGTTGAACGCCAACTCATCGTGCTTGTCGCGACCATAGGTGGCGCTGAGGTCGAAGCGCCCGAGGGCGTCGTCTTCATAGCGGGTGCCGACGGTGAGCGCGCCATCTTCATAGCGGTAGCGGTATTTGGGAATGGTGCCGTTGGGGTAGATGCCCTGCACGTTGTTCGGATTATTCGCCAGCAGCGGTGGCGTGTTGTTCACCGACTTGTCCTGGCCGAAGGTGGCGAAACTGTAGAGGCGCCATTGGTCACTCAGGCCGACTTCGGCATTCGCCGCCAGGTTGAATTTATCGCGCCCTGCACCGCCCCAGCGTGGGTCTTGCAGTTGGCCGTCGGCGACGTATTTGTCGCCAATGTCAGTGGGTTTGTTGTTGAGCGTGTTGAAGCTCAGGGTGAGAAAGCCATCCCCCGGCAAACCCAGGCCGTACCAGCCGTCGGTGGTTTTGCTGAAGCCGTCGCCCTGGGCGTATTTACCCAGTTGGGTGTTGACCTGGCCACCGCTGTCACGCTCCTTGAGCACGATGTTGACCACGCCCGCCACCGCATCCGAGCCGTATTGCGCCGACGCGCCATCGCGCAGCACTTCGACATGATCAATGCTGCTGATGGGGATCATGTCCAGGTCCACCGGCTGCGCGCCAATGAACGGCACGCCACCGGAGATGTTCACCACCGCCGAGGCATGGCGGCGCTTGCCATTGATCAGCACCAGCGTCTGGTCCGGCGCCAGGCCGCGCAAGGACGCGCCCTTGGGGTTCTGGCCACGGGTGGCGCTCTGGTTCTGCGGAAAGTTGAACGAGGGCAGCAGTTGGAACAGCGCCTGGTTGAGGCTGGTGGCACCGGTCTGCTTGAGTTCTTCGGCGTTGATCACGTCCACCGGGGCCGCACTGGTCAAGGCGGTGGCGTCGCTGCGCCGGGTGCCGATGGCGACCACGCGGTCCAGGGTCGGCGCTTGCGCTGCGCTGGTTTGCGCCTTGACGTTGCTGGTCGCGTTTTTGCTCGCGCCTTCCTTGATGATGAACGCACCGTCCGGACTGACCTGGACTTGCAGGCCGGTGCCCTTGAGCGCGGCGTCCACTGCCTGTTGCGCCGACAGCGAACCGTCCACGCTGGCCGAAGAATAGTTACCCAACTGCGGCGTAAACGAGATCACCTGGCCGCTTTGGCGACTGATGTTCAGCAGCACCTCATCCAGCGGGCCAGGCGCAATGTGGTAGACCTGGCGCACCTCTTCTGCGCTGGCCGCAAACGAGAACAACAGGCTGGCCAACGGCACCAGGGCAAAGGTTCGAAGCGGCACACGGTTGAACTGATTCACTTTGGCTCCCCCCAAGGAAACTCGACAACGCTGCTCCCCGCAGCGCTTACGGGAGTGATGTGGGACGGCGGGGGGAAAACTTGCAGATCGTTTGGTTATGTTCTTAGAACCCACACTTGAAGTGAGAACCCGATCAGTGTGGGAGCTGGCTTGCCTGCGATGAAATCGCCTCGGTAGGGCTGATGCACCGAGTCGCCTGCATCGCAGGCAAGCCAGCTCCCACAGGGACTGCGTGAACCTGCTAGACCGCATTGACAGTCACCCACAAACCGGTGCGGCGGGTGATGTGGATCGGCAAGGTGCGCGCCAGGGTGTCGAGGATTTGTTGGGGGTTGTCCAGCCGATACAAGCCGCTGACGCGCAGGCCCGCCACGGCGGGGTCCAGGCGCAGCACGCCATTGTGATAGGGCCGCAGTGCGTCGATGACTTCAGCCAGCGGGCGGTCGCGCACTTGCAGGAAGCCGTCGACCCAGGCCGTGGCGCCGGAGGAACTGGCCTGCACCGGACCGAATCCAGCGCGGTCGTAATGCACTTCATGGCCAGCGGCGAGTTGCAGGCGTTCGCCGTTCTGGCCGTCGATTTCCACCGCGCCGTTGAGGGCGACCACCTGACCCAGCCCTTCCCGTTCACGCACCAGGAACCGGTTGCCATAGGCGCGCAGGCGGGTCTGGTCGGTTTGGATCAAAAACGGTCGGATGCGATCACTGGCGACCTTGGCCAACAACTCGCCTTCGCGCAGACGTACCAGGCGGCGTTGCGGATCAAACTGGATGTCGGCCGCGCTTTGCGCGTTGAGCAGCAATTCGCTGCCATCGTCCAACGTGACGGCACGGCGCTCGCCGGTGCCGGTGCGGATATCCGCCGTGAGTTCAGTCAACGGCACGCCGAGCGGCTTGGCCAGCAAGGCCGCGCCAACTGCCACACCAGCTCCGGCCAGAGCAACCTGCAACACATGACGTCGACTGGACGATGCCTCCAGCGCCTGCTGCACCACCTTGCCACTCACCCCTTGCGCCTGGGGAACCTGGAACATGCCCAGGCGGCTTTCCAACTGTCGGCACAAGGCATCATGACGCGGGTCGGCAGCGCGCCATTGTTCATAGCGTTGCCAGTCGCCCGCCGTGGCTTGGCCGGAGCGCAGCAGCACGTACCAGCGCGTGGCGCTGTCGATCAGCTCGTCGCTCATTCCAGGCACAGCCGCAGGCAGCGGTTGAAGGCGCGGGTCATATAGTCGCTGACTGAACGCTGGGAAATCCCCAGTTCGCTGGCGATTTCCGGGTAGGTCAGGCCATTGAGCTGCGAGAGCAAAAAGGTCGCCTTGACCTTGGCCGGCAAGCCGTCGAGCAACTGGTCGATGGCTTGCAGGGCTTCGAGCATTTGTGCCAGCTCTTCGGGAGACGGCGCGGTGGAGGTTTCGTCGTTGTCGAGGGCGTCGAGGTAGGCCCGTTCCAGATCACGGCGCCGCCACAGTTGATACATCAGCCGCTGGGCGATGGTGGTAAGTAGCGCACGCGGCTGGCGGATGGGCACGACACCCGGCGCGCTCAGCAACTGGACGAAGGTGTCGGCGGCGATGTCTTCGGCGTGGGCACGGGAATCGAGGTGGCGGTGCAAACGGCTGCACAGCCAGTCGTAATGACTGCGGAACAATCCGCCCACGTAATCGCTGTGAGAAGTGTCGGCGCCGGACATAGTGGCTCCATCTGAGTAGGCTGCGCGTTATGTCCGGTGTTCCGGTGGAGCGATCCTAGCAAGGCTGCTTATTCTTTAATAATATTTAAAAGGTATTTTTATATAACCTTATTGAAGTATCGGGAAGCCGGCGTCGATGGCCTGTCGTTGGTACTCCAGGAGCACTTCGTAGTCGTCTTCGCTGGCGGGTAGCACGGCCTGCAGGCCCAGCGTCTCGGCGACTTGCGGCAAGTCCTGCAACGCCTGATTCATGGCCTGGCGGAGTTGAATGACCTGTTCATCGCTCAAGCCTAATGGGCCGATATAGGGCAAGGTCGGGCTCGGCGCGCTACGGCTGACGATGCGCAGCCCCGCCACTTCCTGCGGCGCGAAACGGGCGAGGTACTCGTAGGTGACGCTGTCGATGGCGGCGAGGTCGGCGCGGTCTTCGCGCAGCCAGCGCAGGCTCTCGCGGTGAGCGCCGCTGATGGCGACGCTGGCGAAGAAACGCCCGTCGCGCTGCAAGGGTGCCAGGTGTTCGCGCAGCAGGTTCATGCCGCTGTTGGAGTCGTGGCCGTTGATAACGCCACGGCTGTTGTAGAAGTCCGACAGGGTAAATCGAGAGTTGTCATCGCGGGTCAGCAATAGGCTGCAGTGCTCGCCTTGACTGCTGTGGGGCAGCTCGTAGCGCGGGCGGCCAATGACACGGACTTGCCCGCGCAGCTGGGTCATCAGTGGATAACCGCAAGTCTGGGTCAGGAGTAATTCAGGCGCGAGCCACAGACTGTGCAGTTCGAGATGCGCGGCGTCGAGTCGCCCCATGCCCAGGTGGTCGAGGATGCGCGCAATCCACTGCTGGTTGGCCTGCTCGATCGGTGCGGGCGCGACATACATCAACAGCTCAGCATAGTGGTCACTCATGGTTATCTCTCACGCAAAAGGGTGACGGGGGCTGTCGATGGCCTTGAGGCCGTGACGGCTGATCAACTGGCCATAGCCCTGCACCAGGAAGCCGCCGCTGCGCGCCACCCATTGCTCACGCCGGGCGCGGTAGACCGTGGGCAGCAAGTACCAGGGCAGTTTCGGCAGGTCGTGGTGCACCAAGTGCAGGTTGTTGTTGAGGAACAGCCAGGTCCACGGCCAGGACGCTTCGTTGAGCACCGTGCGTTGCTCTGGCTGCGGGTGCGGGCGGTGTTCATAGTAGGAACGGATCGAGGCCAGGGACAAGGCCGGCACGCTGACCAGCAGCAGGTAATGCCACACAGAGAGCGCGCTGTAGTGGGCGATGAAACCCAGCAGCAATACGGTAACGGCGCTGTGGACCAGCCACATCGGCCACACCTGGGGCAGCCGCCGGTATTCGTGACGGGCCAGACGGCCAATCGCCAAGGGTGCCGCCAGCAGGAAGCGGCCGAGCACCGTCTTGGTCAGCCAATGCACGCCACGCTCGAACAGCGAGCTGGTGTCCCATTGCTGCTGGTTGAGGTAGCGGCTTTCCGGGTCGATGCCCGGCAGGGTCAGGTCTTCGTCGTTGTGGTGCAACAGGTGGCTGTCGCGGTACAGCGTGTAGGGATACCACACGGCAAAGGGCGCATAGCCAAGCAGCTTATTGAGCCGCAGCGAACGGGTGGGATGGCCGTGGAGCAATTCGTGTTGCACCGACAGCCACAGCGTCACGATAGGAATCAGCAGCAAGAGGCTCAACCCCAAGCCTAGCCAATGGCTACCCAGGATCACGGCGAACCAACCGACGTACACGCCGATCAGCAGCAGCCAGGTTGGCCATTCGGTTTTTGCGGTAAAGGTGGTGGCCAGGGCTTCGATTTCCCGGCGCTGGGTCAGATCAAGGTAGTTAGCCATCGGCAGCTCAGAGCAGGTGTTTCCTGCTCTGTGCAATGGGGCGGGAAAATCTTGCAGATCGTTTGGTTCTAAGCTTGTAACTCAGTGACCGAACAGGCCTGTTTCAGACTTCTTGGCCTTTTTGTCTGCGCGTTTTTCATCGGCGGTCTTTGCCGGTTTTTTCTTCGCGGCTTTCTTTGAATCCATACCTTTGGCCATGATGCATGCTCCACTGACAGGGGATGTAGCACTGGGTATACCACCTATTGCCCGGTAGAAGGCGCTTATAATCCCCGGCCCTGGATAACGCTGCCTGAACACCATGCCCGAATTGAACATCGAACCGCTGGCAGAGCCGCTGTGGCCGCTGCTAAACAAGTTTTACCGCAACCACAATTCGTCGATGAAGGCGCTCAAGGGTGGGCGTTTGTGGGTGGCGCGGGACGGTGAGATCGTCGCCGGGTTGTGCCTGACACCCGTGGTAGGTGGGCAATGGTTGACCGGGGTGTTCGTTGACCCTGCCTATCGCGGCCAAGGGCTGGCGGCGCGGGTGATCGAGGCAGCGGTTGCCGATGTCGACGGCACCCTGTGGTTGTTGTGTCATCCAGACCTGGAAGGGTTGTATCAACGCATGGGCTTCACTCAGGACACCGTGCTGCCGCAATCCCTCAGCGAACGCTTGGTACGCTACAAGCGCAACAAACCCATGATCGCGATGGGCTTAGATCGTTTGGTGAGGTCGACCGCAAATAATGTGTGATCAGCGCCTGCAGGGCCCATGCTAGCCTCGGCGGCACAGTGGCCCTTTACAGGATGATCATGAAAACGACGCTTGCAGTTCTCTCCCTCACCGCCCTGCTCGTCCCGGTCTCGAGCCAGGCAGCCGACGCAGCCATCACCGCCGAGCAGTACCAGAGCGTACTCGCCGGTAGTTGGCGCGACCCGGCCAACAGCGCCCGCGACGGCTATCGCCACCCGCAACAGACGCTGGAATTCTTTGGCCTGGGCGCCAAGCAGACGGTGATTGAGATCACCCCCGGTGGCGGCTGGTACAGCGAAGTGCTGGCGCCGCTGCTCAAGGATCATGGGCACTACATCGCCGCGGTGCAGGCGGCGAGCAGCAGCGCCTATGCGCGCACGTCCGAAGAGAACCTGAAAAAGAAATTCGTGGCTGATCCGGCTCGGTACGGTAAAGCTGAAGTCGTCGAGTTCGATTCCAAGGCGCCGGTGTTCGGCAAACCCGCGTCGGCGGATGCAGTGCTGACGTTCGGCAATGTGCATAACTGGGTCGAGGCAGGTACTGCGCCGGCCACGTTCAGTGCGTTCTACAAGGTACTGAAACCGGGCGGCGTGCTGGGCGTGGAAGATCACCGGGCCAAGGATGGGGCGGATCTGGAAGCGATCAAGGACAGCGGTTACCTGACAACGGCGCAGGTGGTGAAGCTGGCGTCCGATGCCGGGTTCAAGCTGGCGGGACAGAGCGAGGTGAATGCTAATCCGAAGGACACCAAGGACTACCCGGCTGGCGTGTGGACGTTGCCGCCGACCCTGAGATTGGGCGAGCAGGACAAGGCGAAGTATGTGGCGATCGGGGAGTCGGATCGGATGACGCTGCGGTTCATTAAACCGACCCGATAACAATTATTGAAGTATCGCTTTTCTGTGGTGAGCGGGCTTGTCCCTTGCTTCTGTGGTGAGCGGGCTTGCCCCGCGCTGGGCTGCGGAGCAGACCCAAACCTTTCACCGCAGTGCGCCTGACGCGCCGCGGTGGCTTGGATAGGGCCGCTTCGCAGCCCAGCGCGGGGCAAGCCCGCTCACCACAACAAGCCCGCTCACCACAACAAGCAGCCTTACATTCAGATGCGGGATCAATCGTCGGCCGTGGGATCCAAGTCCGGGAACATCACCTCGATAAACCCGAACTTGGTGAAGTCGGTGATCCGCGACGGATATAACCGGCCGATCAGGTGATCGCATTCATGCTGTACCACCCGCGCATGGAAACCATCGGCAAAGCGCACGATGGGTTCACCCTTGGGATCAAAACCTTCGTAGCGAATCTGCTGATAGCGATCCACTGCCCCCCGCAAACCCGGCACGGACAGGCAACCTTCATAGCCTTCCTCCAGCACCGGACTCAACGGCGTGATCAGCGGGTTGATCAGAATCGTCTGCGGCACCGGCGGCGCGTCCGGGTAGCGTTCGCTGGCCTCGAAACCGAAGATCACCAATTGCAGGTCGACACCGATCTGCGGAGCGGCCAGGCCGACGCCGCCCACGTGTTCCATGGTCTGGAACATGTCATCGATCAATTGCCACAGCTCGGGGCTGTCGAACATTTCCGGCGGAACCGGAGGCGCGATACGCAGCAGGCGCTCGTCGCCCATTTTCAGGATTTCACGGATCATCGATCAGACTTCATCGGCAGTGGGCTTGGAGTGGTCCCGGCCGAGGCCTGAGACGTGTTGTTTTTCATCGGTGTGGCCGGGCTCATCGAACTCTTTTTCACCCGGATCCTTGCCTTCGGCGGACATGTGCTCGATCACCGCATTCATCTCCGCGCCCAGCAACAGCACGGCGGCGGAAATGTAGAAGTACAGGAGCAACACGATGATTGCGCCGATACTGCCATACATGGCGTTGTAGTCGGCAAAGGTTTTGACGTAGTAGCCGAAACCCAGTGACGCGACGATCCACACCACCACCGCCAACACCGAGCCTGGGGTGATGAAGCGGAATTTCTGTTCGACATCGGGCATCACGTAGTACATGAGGGCCACGGCGAACATCAGCAAAATCACAATCAACGGCCAGCGCAGGATGGTCCACAGGGTGACCACGAACTCCTGCATGCCGATCTGCCCGGCCAGCCACTCCATCACTTGCGGGCCCAGCACCATCAGTGCGGCGGCGGCCAGCAGCATGCCGGCGATGCCAACGGTGTAGAAAATCGACAGCGGGAAGCGTTTCCAGATCGGTCGGCCTTCAACCACGTCATAAGCGGCGTTCATCGCGCTCATCATCAGGCGCACGCCGGCCGAGGCCGTCCACAATGCGATCACGATACCCACCGACAGCAGGCCACCCTTGGATTGCTGCAATTGGTCGATCACCGGGTTGACCTGCTCCAGCGCCTGCGGCGGCAACACCAGTTCCGACTGCAGGCGCAGCCAGGTGAAAAAGTCTGGCAGGTGCAGGAAGCCGATCAGGGCAATCAGGAACAGCAGGAAGGGAAACAGCGAAAACAGCATCTGGTAGGCCAGTGCCGAGGCGTACGTGGGCATTTCGTCATCGACGAATTCCTTGACGGTGCGCAGCAGCACTTTATGCAGCTTGAGACCATCGAGAACCGGAAAAATCATAGCGTCTCCTTTCGCCGCAAAAAGGTTGAGTTCGTGGGCGACTCAGGGGCCGTTTTCTACATCAAGGTAGCCTATTTGGCGACCTTGAAACAATTTCGAAACTTTAACCGCATCAGGTGACACAAAAACGGCCATCCGTGGATGGCCGTCGGGCTGCGTGTAACCAGCCAGCGATTCAGTGTTATTTGGTCGCTTTTTTGACCGCGTCCTTGGTGTCGCCTACCGCTTTCTGCACTTCGCCTTTCTTTTCCTGGACCACACCTTCAGCGCGCAGTTTGTCGTTGCCAGTGACTTTACCGACACCTTGCTTGATATTGCCGACCGCCTCGTTTGCCACGCCTTTAACCTTGTCAGATGTACTGCTCATGGTATTTCTCCGAAAGAACAATCAAGGGTTTTGGGTCATTACCTAAAGATTGACCCGAGGCCGTTCAGCAGAGTTTCAATTATTTTTGCCCACGCATTTCATCGCAGGCCGCAGGTTTGGCTTTATGTTTTGCCGCCAACCCCTGAGAATGCCCGGCACATTCAGGCTCAAACGCTGAATAACAGATCCCGTAGGAAGGTTATGAAACTCAATAAAGCACAGGCCATCGCCCGCCGAAACACCGAACTGGGCGGTGCCGTACTCGGCGTCAACAACTGCCACTTCACCGACCTGGACCGCAAACGCAACATCTGGTGGTTCGACCTGCCGGTGGGCCGGATTGCCGTGGGCCAGTACGAGTGGATCCACCTGTTGATGCACAACGCCGAGACTGACCAGTTGCTGCACCTGAAGGTGCCGACGGCGTTTTTGCGTGAGCACATCGAAGGCTTGGTGGTACGCAATGCCGGCAAGCGCAAGCCGGAGATTACGCTGGAGCTGAGTGCGGACAAGGATTCGTTCTTGAAGGATGTGCGTCCGGCGGGGGCTGGCGTGGGATTCGCGCAGTTCGCCCTATAAAAAACGCGGTTCAAAATGTGGGAGGGGGCTTGCCCCCTCCCACATTGGTATAGCGTTACTTTTTAAGACCGAGCTTCTTCAACTCTTCGTCGCGCAACTCACGGCGCAGGATCTTGCCCACGTTGGTGGTCGGCAATGCATCGCGGAACTCCACAGCCTTGGGCACTTTGTAGGCGGTGACGTTGGCGCGCATGTGCTCCATCACCTGGTCCTTGGTCAGGGTCGCGCCCGGCTTGACCACGATAAACAGCTTGATGTGTTCCCCGGACTTCTCGTCCGGCACACCGATGGCCGCGCACTGCAGCACGCCCGGCAGGCCTGCCAGCACGTCTTCCAACTCGTTGGGATACACGTTGAAACCCGAAACCAGGATCATGTCCTTCTTACGATCGACAATGCGCATGTAGCCGTCGGGCTGGATGATCGCGATGTCACCGGTCTTGAGCCAGCCTTCGCTGTCGAGCATCTCGTCGGTAGCGTCCTGGCGCTGCCAGTAGCCCTTCATCACTTGCGGGCCCTTGACGCACAGCTCGCCGGTTTCACCCAGGGCAAGTTCAGTGCCGTCGTCGGCGATGACTTTGCACACGGTGGACGGCACCGGAATGCCGATGGTGCCGATCTGGATGTGCTGGATCGGGTTCACGGTGGCCACCGGGCTGGTTTCGGTCATGCCGTAGCCTTCGCAGATGCCACACCCGGTCACGGCCTTCCAGCGCTCAGCGGCGGCCAATTGCAGGGCCATGCCGCCGGACAGGGTGACTTTCAGCGCGGAGAAGTCCAGCTTGCGGAATGCCTCGTTGTTGCACAGCGCCACGAACAGCGTGTTCAAGCCGACAAATCCACTGAACTTCCACTTCGACAGTTCCTTGACCATCGCCGGCAGGTCGCGCGGGTTGCTGATCAGGATGTTGTGGTTGCCGATCAGCATCATCGCCATGCAATGAAAGGTGAACGCATAGATGTGGTACAGCGGCAGCGGGGTGATCAGGATCTCGCAACCTTCATTGAGGTTGGAGCCCATCAGCGCCTTGCACTGCAACATGTTGGCGACCAGGTTGCGGTGGGTGAGCATCGCGCCCTTGGCCACGCCGGTGGTGCCGCCGGTGTATTGCAGCACCGCCACATCGCCACTGGCCGGGCTGGCATCGTTGACCGGTTGGCCGTTCCCCTTGGCCAGCACGTCATTGAATTTGATCGCGTTGGGCAAGTGATAGGCCGGGACCATTTTCTTCACGTACTTGATGACGCTGTTGATCAGCAGGCGCTTGAGCGGCGGCAACAGGTCGGCGACTTCGGTGACGATCACATGCTTGACGGCGGTCTTGGGCACGACCTTTTCCGCCAGGTGCGCCATGTTGGCCAGGCAGACAAGGGCCTTGGCACCGGAGTCGTTGAATTGGTGTTCCATTTCCCGCGCGGTGTACAGCGGGTTGGTGTTGACCACGATCAGCCCGGCACGGATGGCACCGAACACGGCAACCGGGTACTGGAGGACGTTGGGCAGTTGCACGGCGATGCGATCGCCGGGCTTCAAGTCGGTGTGCTGTTGCAGGTACGCGGCGAAGGCGCCGGACAATTCGTACAACTCACCGTAGGTGATGGTCTTGCCCAGGTTGCTGAAAGCCGGTTTGTTGGCGAAGCGCTGGCAGGACTGCTTCAGTACCGCCTGAATATTCGGATACTCGTCTGGATTGATTTCTGCAGCAATCCCGGCGGGGTACTTATCCTTCCAAAAGTCTTCGTTCATGGAAGCCCACTCCTCAGCGACGTCAGCGACGCGAATTCATCATCGCATTTGATGCGATTATTATTGGTGTATGTTTTTTTAGGTGAATCTGGCGCTTTCAAGCAGGCCGAGACGTCACAAAGCGCGCCGAGAGTAGCAGCTTTGCCAAAGGTCGCCTAGAGCCAAAGATGGGCCCCACGGTCATAAACGCGACTGTCCTACAATATTTGGTCACGGTTTAAATATAGCTGAAATACCTCCATAAAAGGCTCTGGAACAAGCTCTTCAGGCCAACCTAAAACAAATATGGGAGGGGGCTTGCCCCCGATTGCAGTGCCCCAGTCGATACATCTGGTGACTGACTCTCCGCTATCGGGGGCAAGCCCCCTCCCACATTCTTGACCGCATTTCACATCAGGCGATGTCGCGAAGCTCACGCCGCAAAATCTTGCCCACCGGCGTCATCGGCAACGACTCCCGCAACACAATGTGCTTGGGCACCTTGTACCCGGTGAAGTTGGTCTTGCAATAAGCCTTCAGCTCCTCAAGGCTCACCCCTTCGGCACGTGCCACCACAAACAGCTTCACCGCCTCCCCCGTGCGCTCGTCCGGCACGCCGATCACCGCACAGTTGGCCACGGCCGGGTGAGCCATCACCACGTCTTCGATTTCGTTGGGGTACACGTTGAAACCCGAGACGATGATCAGGTCTTTCTTGCGGTCGACGATGCGCACAAAGCCATCTTCGTCGATCACCGCAATGTCACCGGTCTTGAGCCAGCCTTCGGCGTCCAGCGCTTCAGCGGTAGCAGCCGGTTGCTGCCAGTAGCCCTTCATCACCTGTGGGCCCTTGATGCACAGCTCGCCACGTTCGCCCAAGGGCAACTCGACGCCCTGATCATCGATCACTTTCATCGCCGTGGCCGGCACCGGGATGCCCACGGTGCCCAGGCGGGATTTATTGCCGTAGGGGTTGGTGCTGGCCACCGGAGAGGTTTCCGTGAGGCCGTAGCCTTCGCCGATGGCGCAACCGGTGATCTGCTGCCAGCGCTCGGCAGTGGCCTTGATCAGTGCAGTGCCGCCGGAGTTGGTGAGCTTGAGGTGGGAGAAGTCGAGGGACTTGAAGTCAGGATGGTCCATCAACGCCACGAACAGCGTGTTGAGCCCCAGCAGCCCGGTGAAGCGCCACTTTTTCAGCTCCTTGATAAAGCCGCCGATGTCCCGCGGGTTGGTGATCAGCACGTTGTGGTTGCCCGAGACCATCATGCACATGCAATTCGCCGTGAAGGCATAGATGTGATACAGCGGCAGCGGCGCGATCATCACCTCCTGCCCTTCCTTGATCAACGGGTGGCCGTCCTCACCGGTCTGGGACATACAGGCGCGCACCTGTTGCATGTTTGCCACCAGGTTGCCGTGGGTGAGCATCGCGCCCTTGGCCAGGCCGGTGGTGCCGCCGGTGTATTGCAGCACGGCGATATCGTCCAGGGTCACCGGGTGGCGCGTCACGCCCAGGCCCGCGCCCATGCGCAGTGCGCGCTTGAACGACACCGCGCGCGGCAGGCTGTAGGCTGGCACCATCTTTTTGACCTTGTCGACCAGGGTGTTGACCAGCCAGCCTTTGGCGGCGGGCATGAAGTCGCCCATCTTGGCTTCGATCAGGTAGTCGATCTCGGTGTCGCTGCACACCTCCTGCACCCGCGAGCCGAACAGGTTGAGGTAGACCAGCGCACGTACGCCGGCGTCCTTGAACTGGTGACGCATCTCACGCGGGGTATACAGCGGGTTGGTGTTGACCACGATCAGCCCGGCGCGCAAGGCGCCGAACACGGCAATCGGGTAATGCAGCACGTTGGGCATCTGCACCGCAATGCGGTCGCCCGGCTTGAGGTCGGTGTGCTGTTGCAGATAGCCGGCGAACGCCGCACTCTGGCGCTCAAGCTCGGCGTAAGTCAGGGTGATGCCCATGTTGCTGAATGCCGGACGGTCGGCAAAAGCCTTGCAGGAGCGCTCGAAGACCTCGATCACCGACTTGTAGGCAGACAGGTCGATATCATTGGGAACGCCCGCCGCGCGTTTGTCATTCCAGAAATCAGGTTGCATTATTCTTGTCCTCTTACCTGAGTGTGTCCGGCCGCTTTCCTAACGCTATAAAAAGCGGAGCTTTGGGGACGTTAGCAGCTATGACCAAACAGGCAAATACGCTAAATCGTGTCATTGATTGTATGAATCTTGCCCCTGATGCCTAGGATGCATAGACAGATACGCTGCCCTTCAATAGATGAGCTATACACTGCAACGACCCTGAGCAAAGGAAGCGCCATGAACCACAGCACCTTCTGGCTGGCCGCGAATGACCGCAGCCGCCTGTACGTCAATCAATGGATGCCCGACGGCCCGGCGAAGGCCGTGGTAATGCTGTCCCATGGCATGGCCGAACACAGTGGGCGCTATGCACGCCTGGCCGAGGCCCTGTGCGGCGCCGGCTACGGCCTGTATGCGCTGGACCAGCGCGGACACGGCCGTACCGCCGATGAAGGCACCTTGGGCCTGTACGCCGAGAAGGACGGCTGGAACAAGGTGGTGGGCGACCTGGCCAGCCTCAACCAGCATATCGGCCAGCAACAGCCGGGGTTGCCGATCATTCTGCTGGGCCACAGCATGGGCAGTTACATCGCCCAGGCCTACCTGCTGCACCACAGCGCCAGCCTGCATGGGGCGATTCTCAGTGGCTCGAACTTCCAGCCGGTGGCGCTGTACCGCGCCGCACGGGTGATCGCGCGGTTCGAGCGCCTGCGCCAGGGGTTGCGCGGGCGTAGTGCGCTGATCGAATTCCTGTCGTTTGGCTCGTTCAATAAAGCGTTCAAACCCAATCGCACCGCCTTCGATTGGCTCAGCCGTGACCCGGATGAGGTGGACAAGTACATCAACGACCCACTGTGCGGGTTCCGCTGTACCAACCAGCTCTGGATCGACCTGCTAGGCGGCTTGCAGCAGATCAGCAAAGCGTCCAATCTCGCGCAGATAGATCCGGGCCTGCCGATCCTGGTGATGGGCGGCGAATGTGATCCGGTGAGTGAGGGCAAGCGTCTCAACAGTCTGGCCGACGCGTTGCGCGACGCCGGCTGCCAGCACCTGCAACTGGCTGTCTACCCGCAGGCGCGTCATGAAGTGTTCAACGAAACCAACCGCGACGCTGTCACAGCGGATGTGCTGGCGTGGCTCGACCAGGCGCTGACATTACGCAGGCCGACCCGCTGCGAATAATTTTTCGTTTAAAATCAGTCAATTAAATTACCGATTAGCCACAGGATGCACCTTTAGATGACCCAGGTAACCAACACCCCGTACGAAGCCCTCGAAGTCGGCCAGACCGCCAGCTACAGCAAATTGGTGGAAGAGCGCGATATCCAGCTGTTCGCCGCGATGTCCGGTGACCACAACCCGGTGCACCTGGACGCCGAGTACGCCAAGGCGACCATGTTCAAGGAGCGTATCGCCCATGGCATGTTCAGCGGCGCCTTGATCAGCGCGGCCGTTGCCTGCGAGTTGCCTGGGCCGGGCACCATCTACATCGGCCAGCAGATGAGCTTCCAGAAGCCGGTAAAGATCGGCGACACCTTGACCGTGCGCCTGGAAATCCTCGAAAAGCTGCCGAAATTCCGCGTGCGCATCGCCACCCGTGTGTTCAACCAGCGTGATGAGTTGGTGGTGGACGGTGAGGCGGAGATTCTTGCGCCGCGTAAGCAGCAAGTCGTGACCTTGACCGAATTGCCGCCGATCAGCATTGGCTGATCCTTGCGCATAAAAAAGCCCCGCATCAGCGGGGCTTTTCCTATTCAGCTACGCCTCAAGACTGAGCGCGAGCCTGGTTACGCAGGGCTTTCACCTGGTCGTGGTTGCGTTGTACGCCGTGATACTGACGCTCAACCAGATCACGAATGCCCAGCAGGTTGTGCTTGTTGATCTTCTCGAGCGCGTCTTTATAAGCCTTCAGGGCATGGTCTTCACCACGCTCGGCTTCGTTCAGCACAGCCTCTTCATCCTTGCCGGTGAGCATCGACTTGACGTCGACCCAACCACGGTGCAGGGCACCCGCAACGCTGCCGGAATCTTCAGGATCACCGCCCAAGGCACGTACGGCGGTTTTCAGTTCAGCGGCGGCGGTGGCGCAGTCAGCGGAACGCTTGGCAAACAGGGCTTTGAGTTCTGGGTGCTTGATGTCTTCAGCGCACTCCTTGAAACCCTTTTGGCCGTCGATGCTGGTCTCGATCAGGTCGTTCAGTACGGAGATCGATTCTTTATTGATGTCAGTCATTTTTCAATTCCTTGTACGGGTTAGAAGGTTGTCTTAGTAGTTGCAGCGCCCGTGCCAGGTTTTCAAAAACATAATTAATCTTATATTTCAATAAGTTACGATAAATTGAACCATCTGTATGTACGTTATTTGCATGATCTGTCATTTGGCCTTCATGCAGAATGCCTGTATTTTCCAAGCTCTCGATACAAACACCTGAGCCTTCATGAATCCCGAAAAACTCGAACTGCTGATCACCCGCGAAATGCCCTTCGGCAAATACAAGGGACGGATCATCGCCGACCTGCCCGGCCCCTACCTGAACTGGTTTGCCCGCGAAGGTTTCCCCCATGGCGAGCTGGGTGGTCTGCTGGCCCTGATGCAGGAAATCGACAGCAACGGCTTGTCTGAATTGTTAGAACCGCTGCGCGCAAAACACGGCAAACCCGCCCCTCGTCATTAAGAGCCCAGCCCATGCCACGGAATGCAGACAACGAACTTCACTGGTACACCATCGCCCAGCGTTACGCGCTGGAGCCCGGCCCTATCAACCTGGAAAACGGTTACTTCGGCCGCATGAGCCAAGCAGTACAGGCGCAGTACCTGGAACACGTTGCGTTTATCAACCGTAGCAACTCGTTGCATGTGCGCCAGCAATTCGAGCGTGGCGAAAACGACGCGATCCGCTGCCAACTGGCCGGGCTGATCGACGCCGACCCCGCCGCAGTGGCCTTCACCCGCAATGCCACCGAAGCCCTGCAATCGCTGATCCGCAACTACAACCGCCTGCAACCGGGCGATCAGGTGCTGATCAGCGACCTGGAGTACGACACCGTTAAAGGCGCCATGCGCTGGCTGGCGGGCTATCGCGGCGTGGAAGTCATCGAACTGTCCCACACGCACCCGGCGAGTTTCGACAGCCTGGTGCAGACGTATCGCAATGCATTCGTGCAGTACCCGCGCTTGAAACTGATGGCACTGACCCACGTGACCCACCGCACCGGGCTGGTCATGCCGGTGGCCGCGATTGCCCAGGCTGCGCGCGAGCAGGGCATCGATGTGATCCTCGACGGCGCCCATGCCCTGGGCCAGATCGAATTCAACCTGGCCGAATTGGGGATCCAGTTTGCCGGTTTCAACCTGCACAAATGGATTGGCGCCCCGCTGACGTTGGGCTTTCTGTACATCGCCCCAGAGCGTCTGGCAGACATTGATCCGGACATGGGCGAGTTCCACTACCCCGCCACCGACGTTCGCGCACGTACGCCCTACAGCACGCCGAATTTCCCGGCGCTGATGACACTGCCATTGGTGTTTGAAGAGCACCGGGAATTGGGTGGCTCGGCGGCCAAGGGTGCGCGGGTTAATTACCTGCGGGATTTGTGGGTGAAACAGGTGCGGGCTTTGCCGGGGATTGAAGTGCTGACGCCGGATGATCCCAGGCTGTATTGCGGGATTACGGCGTTCAAATTTGTCGGAAGGGACCAGCAGGTGATGGTGGATCGGTTGCTCAGGGACTTTGACTTGTTTACTACCACGCGCGTGGGTGCGGCGTTTGGGACGTGCATTCGGGTGACACCAGGGTTGGTGACTTCAGTTGCGGATATCAGCGTGTTGGTGAACGCGATTACCAAACTGAACGCAGATTAAACATGTGGGAGCTGGCTTGCCTGCGATGGCGGTGGGTCAGCAACCTATCTGGCACTGAGACACCGCCATCGCAGGCAAGCCAGCTCCCACATTTGAACATCGGTGTTCTTGAGGTTTTCTACAGGCAAAAAAAAGCGGTACACCGACCAAGTGCACCGCAAAAATGCCGTTAAGCACAGCAACAACGATTCGGTAAATCAGATCAATCCAGCAGCGCCAGCGCCTCAGCGGTGACTTCCTGGATGCGTGCCCAGTCGCCGTTCTTGACCCACTCAGGGTCGAGCATCCAGCTACCGCCCACGCACATCACGTTTTTCAACGCCATGTAGTTTTTGATGTTGGCCGGGCCCACGCCGCCGGTCGGGCAGAACTTCACTTCGCCGAACGGGCCACCCAGGGCCTTGATTGCAGCCACGCCGCCGCTGACTTCGGCCGGGAACAGCTTGAAGCGGCGGTAGCCCAGGCCATAGCCTTCCATGATGCCCGAGGCATTGCTGATGCCGGGCAGCAGCGGGATCGGGCTGTGCACCGAGGCTTCCAGCAGGTCGCGGGTGATGCCTGGGGTGACGATGAACTGCGAACCGGCCACTTCGGCGGCTTCAAGCATGTGGCGGTCGAGCACGGTGCCGGCACCGGTGCACAGTTCAGGGCGTTGCTCGCGCAGGACCTGAATGGCCTTGAGGCCGAACTCGGAACGCAGGGTCACTTCCAATGCGGTCAAACCACCGGCTGCCAGGGCATCGGCCAGCGGCAGGATGTCCTGTTCGCGAGCAATGGTGATCACCGGCAGGATCCGCGCCTTGGCGCAGAGGCTGTCGATCAAGGCAACTTTATCCGCCATGGACACGGTCGGTTGAGGGCTTTTCATAGCGGCTGATCCTTGGCTCATGGGCACCAGTAAATCTCTAATGTAGGTTGCAGAAACGCGCGAATCGGCATGGCAGCAACGTCGTCACTGGCCAGCGCGGCGCTCAAGGTGGTCAATTTCGAACTGCCGGAAATCGACAGCACGGTGTACTTCGCCGTGGCCAGCAACGCGCGACTCATGGTCAGGCGCTGGTGCGGCACGGTCGGCGCCAGCATCGGCCAGCAACGGCGGGTACCGTCGGCCTCCAGTGCTTCGCTCAGGTTCGGGCTATTGGGGAACAGCGACGCGGTATGACCGTCATCGCCCATGCCCAGGACCAGCACATCAATGGCTGGTAATTCGGCCAGCAGGCGATCGGCCTGCTCGGCAGCGTCTTCGAGGTTGGCGGCAGCGCTGTAAAGGCTCAGGAACTTGGCCTTGGCCGCCGGGCCTTGCAGCAGGTGCTGCTTCAACAGGCCCGCATTGCTGTCGGCGTGTTCCACCGGCACCCAACGCTCGTCGGCCAGGGTGATGGTGACCTTGGACCAGTCCAGGCCCTGCTTGGCCAAGTGCTGGAAAAACGCCACGGGGCTACGGCCACCGGACACTACCAGGGTCGCTTCGCCACGGGCACTGATGGCCGTGCGCAACTGCTCGGCCACGTCATTGGCCAGCCCTTCCGCCAACAGCACCGGGGTGCGGTACTCATGGGGGGTTACGCCCTGGGGCAGTTTCAAATCAGATATCGCCATACCACGACCTCCCATCCCGCGTGATCAGTGCAATCGAGCTCATCGGCCCCCAGGAACCCGCCGCGTACGGCTTGGGCGCATCACCGGATTTCTTCCACCCGGCGATCAACTGGTCACACCACTTCCACGCGGCTTCGATTTCATCTTTGCGAACAAACAGGTTCTGATTGCCGCGCATCACTTCCAACAACAACCGCTCGTAGGCATCCGGGATCCGGGCGCTGCGGTAGGTGTCGGAAAAATTCAGTTGCAGTGGCCCGCTGCGCAGTTGCATGCCCTTGTCCAGGCCCTGCTCCTTGGTCATCACGCGCAAGGAAATACCTTCGTCCGGCTGCAGGCGGATGATCAGTTTGTTGCTGATCTGCAGGCGCTGCTCGGGAGCGAAGATGTAGTGGGACGGTTCCTTGAAGTGAATGACGATCTGCGACAACTTCTGCGGCATGCGCTTGCCGGTGCGCAGGTAGAACGGCACTCCGGCCCAACGCCAGTTGCGGATATCGGCACGCAGGGCGACGAAGGTCTCAGTGTCGCTCTGGGTGTTGGAATTCTCTTCCTCCAGGTACCCCGGCACAGGCTTGCCGGCGCTGTAGCCAGCGATGTACTGGCCGCGCACCACTTGGGTGGTCAGACCGTCCGGGCTGATCGGCGCCAGGGCCTTGAGCACCTTGACCTTCTCGTCGCGAATGCTGTCGGCGGACAGGTCGGCCGGCGGGTCCATGGCGATCAGGCACAGCAACTGCAGCAAGTGGTTCTGGATCATGTCGCGCAGTTGGCCGGCCTTGTCGAAATAGCCCCAACGGCCTTCGATACCGACCTGCTCGGCCACGGTGATTTCCACGTGGGAGATGTAGTTCTGGTTCCACTGGGTTTCGAACAGGCTGTTGGCGAAACGCAGGGCGATCAGGTTCTGGACGGTCTCTTTGCCCAGGTAGTGGTCGATGCGGTAGGTGCGGTTCTCCGGGAAGAACTGCGCCACGGCGTCGTTGACCTTGCGCGAGGACTCCAGGTCCGAACCGATGGGCTTTTCCAGCACCACGCGGGTGTTTTCCGCCAGGCCGACCTTGGACAGGTTCTCGCAAATCGCGCCGTACACCGCCGCCGGGGTGGCAAAGTAGGCGATCAAGCGTTGTTCGGTGCCGGCGATTTCCGCCAGGGCCACGTAGTCATCGGCTTTCATGAAGTCGACGTGAACATAAGTCAGGCGCGCCAGGAAACGCTGGGCGATGGTTTCGTCCAGTTCCTTGCCGACGTATTTACGCAATTCTTTTTCAATGTGCGCCAGGTGCTGTTGCTCGGAACCGGCTTCACGGGCCAGGGCCAGGATGCGCGTATCGTCGTGCAGGAGCGCGGCGCCATCGAGTTGATAGAGGGCAGGAAATAACTTGCGCAGCGCCAGATCACCCAAGGCGCCAAACAGGGCAAAGGTGCAGGGTTCTACGGTTATCGAAGGCATGATGTTTGTTCTTTTATCAAGTTAAGCTACAAATACCTTTTTTCAAGGCATCACTCAAGGAAAAATGTAGTAATAACCACAACATTTTCCCGAAATACGCATTCCGAGTGGTGGTGTTCAGCTACCCTCAGTAGGATAGGCCACCGCAAAAGACCACTCATCGATTGGTTGCCACCTTTTATTTGCATCGTCGCCCGAAGGAAAGACTGAATGGACCGCGTGCGAAATCTTCTGGAACAGATCCGGAACCGCCTCGAAGAATTGAACAAGGCCGAGAAAAAAGTCGCCGAGGTCATCCTGCTCAACCCGCAGCAGGCGACCCGCTTCTCTATCGCCGCCCTGGCCCAGGCCGCCTCGGTCAGTGAACCGACGGTCAACCGTTTCTGCCGTTCGTTCGGTGTCAGCGGTTACCCTGAACTGAAATTGCAGCTGGCGCAAAGCCTGGCCAGTGGTGCCGCGTACGTCAGCCGCGCGGTGGAGGCCGATGATAACCCTGAGGCCTACACCCAGAAGATCTTTGGCAGCGCCATTGCCTCGCTCGACAGCGCCTGCCAGGCCCTGGACCCTGCCCTGATCAGCAAAGCCGTGGACCTGTTGATCCAGGCCCGCCAGATTCACTTCTTTGGCCTCGGTGCTTCGGCCCCGGTAGCCATGGATGCGTTGCACAAGTTTTTCCGCTTCAACCTGGCGGTGACGGCCCACGCCGACGTACTGATGCAGCGCATGATCGCCTCAGTGGCACACACGGGCGAGCTGTTCGTGATCATTTCCTACACCGGGCGTACCCGTGAACTGGTGGAAGTGGCGCGTATTGCGCGGGAAAACGGTGCGTCGGTGCTGGGCGTGACCGCCGAGAACTCGCCACTGGCCAAGGCCAGTACCGTGAGTCTGAACATCCCGTTGCCGGAAGACACCGACATCTACATGCCGATGACCTCGCGAATTATCCAACTGACGGTGCTGGACGTGCTGGCAACCGGCATGACGTTGCGTCGCGGGGTGGATTTCCAGCCGCATTTGCGCAAGATCAAAGAGAGCTTGAATGACAGCCGGTATCCGGTGGGGGATGAGTTCAACTAAGCCGGCCTTTGTGTTGGCCGTATTAGCCTTATCAGGGGCAAGCCCCCTCCCACAGGGGAATGCGCTAACAACGTGGGAGGGGGCTTGCCCCCGATGAGGCCTGCAGCCACACCACTAAACCCCAGCCCTGGCCTGCAAACTCAAATGCGCCCGCTCCCCCGGCGCCAGGCTCGCCCCGGCCATCGCCGACTCCACGCACACAAACCCCGACGCCTCATTGAAGCTCACGCCCAACAGTGGCCGGCTGCCTGGGTGCCACACCACCGTGTCGGCGCTGTCGCCCGTATCAATGCACAATTCACGCTGCCAGGCGTGATCCTTGAGCTGTAATTCGCCTTCGTGCTGGAACACCCGTTGGCACCCGCCCTCCACGCGTAGCTCGCCTTCCTGCTGGCAAACCTGGCGATTGAGCTGGTCGTAACCCTGCGCGCCCTCAAGCCCAGACAGCGCTACCTCATCGACGTGACCAATACGCCAGTAAGCATGCAACGCGTGACTCAGTTGGCACGGCAGTTCGTCCTGATGCTCGGTGCTCAGGCGCAGTTCCAGGGTTTCGCCCAGATGCGCGTGCAGGTCGACTTGCCAGTCGCACAACTGCAATTGCCAGTGCAGGCGTACGCCGTCGTCGTCGGTGCTGCTGTCGAGCAGTTTCCAGTCGATCAGCCTCGCCCAGCCATGGGAAGGCCAGGCATTTTCGCTCGGGTGACGGCCATACCACGGCCAGCACACCGGAACGCCACCACGGATGGCGCCGACTTGCGGCCACTTGGCCGCACACCACAACCAAGGCTTCTGACCGGTAGGCTGAAAGTGCAGCAATTGCGCGCCCTGGCGACTGAACACCGCTTGGCACAGCGGATGGTCGATCACCAACACGTCACGCATCTGGAAGCGCTCCCAGGCGAACACCGGGCGCTCGCGCAGGGATTTGAAAAAGCGTTGCAGCGGTTGCTCATGCATGTGCCACAGTCCTGAATGTCTTCACGGTGCCGCCCAAAAAAAGCGGGTAGCCATGGCTACCCGCAAAATGCGCACAGAGAGGAGGAGCTTATCGCAACAGCGTTAGAACGTAGACTGGATTTTCAGGCCGGCCACCAACGCGTTGTCGACTTTGTCCACGCCGCCAGGCTGGACGACGTATTGCAGGTTAGGACGCACGGTCAGCCAGTTGGTCACCTTGATGCCGTAGTTGAGTTCGACGTTGTACTCGGTCTCGCGAATCGGCGTGTACAGCGGGTTGTCATAGTCGCTCACGCCATTGGCGGCGTTGAGCAGTTCAGAGTTTTTCTTTACGTCATCATTCACGTGCAGGCGAGCCACGCCAATACCGATGTCGTCTTTTGGACGCGCGTCGAATGGGCCTTTGTACACCAGCATGATCGACTGGTAATTGTCGACCAGGTTGGTTTCCTTGTCGTGGAAGGTGGCGTTGGCCGCGATGTTCAGGCCGCGGGAAGCGTCGCCGTTATGCGTGGTGAGTTGCTGTTGGGCAACGAACCAGTAGCCTTTCTTGCTGCTGCGGGTACGGAAGCTTTCACCCGTGAGGACCGCATTGCCACCGTTGACGTCTTCACGCACATCCGGAGCATCAGCCGCGCTCTTGTAGTAACCCACACGGTATTCGCCAGGCAGGTTGTTGACCTTCGGCGACCAAACCAATTCCACCGGAATCACGGTGCCCTTGGTGCCACTGCCGCTGAGTTTGAAGCCGTTGCCGTGCTCCAGTTGCGATGGGTTCTGGTTGTACGCACCGATTTGCGCATACAGCTCAGGCGTGATGTTGTACTTCACGCGGATCGCGGCCTGGCTGACTGGCCAGTTGTACCAAGTGTTTACATAGTTACCCACTTGCGAGCCGCAGAACGACAGGTTCTGGAAGTCGCACGGGAAGGTGTTGAAGTCTTCGCCTTCGCCGAAGTAACCGAGTTTTACGTCCAACTTGTTGTCGAACATCTGGTGCTGGATCCAAAACTGGGTCAGACGCACCATGTGGCCACGACCGTAGACTTCCATGGACGAGCTCAGCGTGCCGGCACGCGGGTCGCCAATACGGTCGTTGGAGATGTTTTGGCCATTACGGTTGGTCAACTGGATCTTGGCCTGGGTGTTATCCCAGCCCCACAGCTTTTGCAGATCAAGTGCCACACCGAGACCGAACTGGTCAGAGTAGCGACCGGTCTTGTCGTCGTTGTAACCACCTTTGGCGTTGTAGCCCATCTCCCCAACGTAGTCAGCCTTGATGTCGATACCTTGCTCGATCAGCTTGGTACGCTCGCCACCCCAATCGCCCGTCATCCACTTGGAACTGGAGCTGAATGCATCGTCTGCCATCGCATTGGCGGACAATACCAGGGCTGCTGCAGCTGACAGTTGGCAGATCAGCCGAGTGTTGTTGTGTTGCTTTTTCATCCCTACATCCTCGTCTTTATTGTTATTAAACTGTTTTTATCTAACGCGGTTTACTTTTTTTATCTAAAACAACAAGTTATCTGCTTCAACGGCCTTTGAATTGGGCCACATTGTCGGCATGCCCCTGTGCGGGCAATGAAGAAGCAGTGCCCAGTCGCTCGCCGGTGTTGGCGTCGAACAGCAGTACCTTGGAAGGATCGAATTGCAGGGTCAGGGTCTCGCCCACCTGCGGTGCCACATCAGGCGCCAGGCGGCAGCAGACCTTGGTGTCATTCAGTTGCACGAACACCAGGGTGTCCGGGCCGGTCGGCTCGGTGACCTGCACCTCGGCACGGATGCTCGACGCACTGTCGCCCTCGCCCGACGCCAACATGATCTGCTCCGGACGCAAGCCCAGGATCACGTCACGGTCTTCAAGGCCGGCATCGGTCGTGTTCAGCGCCAGTTCGCAACGGGCCTGGCCGCTGTCGAGCAGGGCCACCAGGCGACCGTCCTTGCGTTGCAGGCGCAGCGGCACGAAGTTCATCGGTGGCGAACCAATGAAGCTCGCCACGAACTGGTTGGCCGGGTTGTTGTAGATCTCTTTCGGCGTGCCGAACTGCTGGATGATGCCGTCCTTCATCACCGCGACCTTGTCACCCAGGGTCATCGCTTCGATCTGGTCGTGGGTCACGTAGACCGTGGTGGTCTTGAGACGCTGGTGCATCAGCTTCATTTCGGTACGCATCTCGACACGCAGCTTGGCGTCGAGGTTGGACAGCGGTTCGTCGAACAGGTAGATCTTCGGCCGACGCGCCAGGGCACGGCCCATGGCCACGCGCTGTTGCTGGCCGCCGGAGAGTTGGCCAGGCTTGCGGTTGAGCAGGTGTTCGATCTGCAGCAGCTTGGCCACGCGCGCCACTTCGGCGTCGATATCGGCCTGGGGCATCTTGCGAATCTTGAGGCCGAACTCGATGTTCTCGCGCACGCTCATGGTCGGGTACAGCGCGTAGGACTGGAACACCATGGCGATGTCACGGTCCTTGGGGCTCATGCCACTCACGTCCTGGTCGCCGATCATGATCGCGCCGCCAGTGATGGTCTCAAGCCCGGCGATGCAGTTCATCAGCGTGGATTTGCCGCACCCCGAAGGGCCGACCAGGATCAGGAATTCGCCTTCCTTGATCGACAGTTCGATGTTCTTCAAGGTGTCGGGCAGGCCGGCGCCATAGGTCTTGTTTACATTGCGAAGTTCAAGCGTAGCCATGATTACCCCTTGACCGCGCCGGCCGTGAGGCCGCGCACGAAATACTTGCCTGCGATCACATAGACCAGCAGGGTCGGCAGCCCGGCGATCATCGCCGCCGCCATATCCACGTTATATTCCTTGGCCCCGGTACTGGTGTTGACCAGGTTGTTCAGCGCCACCGTGATGGGCTGAGAGTCGCCGCTGGAGAACACCACGCCGAACAGGAAGTCGTTCCAGATCTGGGTGAACTGCCAGATCAGGCAGACCATGATGATCGGGGTCGACATCGGCAGAATGATCTGACGGAAGATGGTGAAGAAACCTGCACCGTCCAAACGCGCGGCCTTGATCAGCGCATCCGGAATGCTCACGTAGTAGTTACGGAAGAACAGCGTGGTGAACGCCAGGCCGTAGACCACGTGCACAAACACCAGGCCGGTGGTGGTGCTGGCCAGACCCATTTTGCCGAGGGTGAACGACGCCGGCAGCAGCACGGTCTGGAACGGCAGGAAGCAGCCGAACAACAGCAGGCCGAAGAACAGCTGCGAGCCTTTGAAGCGCCAGAACGACAGCACATAACCGTTCAATGCACCGATGGCGGTGGAGATCAGTACGGCTGGAACGGTGATCTTGATCGAGTTCCAGAAGTAGCCGTCCACAGTGGCCCAGGCCTTGACCCAGCCAATGCCGGTAACCACGGTCGGCCAGCTCAGCAGGTTGCCGGAGCTGATATCTTCCGGGGTCTTGAAGCTGGTGAGCAGCATCACCACCAGCGGCACCAGGTACAGCAGCACGGCAAGGATCAACACCGCGTAGATCGCGATGCGACTCAGGCTGATAGGCGATTTGGAGGCGAGACTAGTCATTACGTTTGGTCCTCAGCTCGGAGTAGAGGTAAGGCACGATGATCGCGAGGATCGCACCGAGCATCAGAATGGCACTGGCCGAACCCATGCCCATCTGGCCACGGCTGAAGGTGAACGAGTACATGAACATCGCCGGCAGGTCGGACGAGTAGCCGGGGCCGCCAGCCGTCATCGCCGCCACCAGGTCGAAGCTCTTGATCGCAATGTGCGCCAGGATCATCACCGCACTGAAGAACACCGGACGCAGGCTTGGCAGCACCACGCTCCAGTAAATGCGCGGCAGGCTCGCGCCGTCGATCTGTGCAGCGCGCACGATGGATTGATCCACACCGCGCAGGCCAGCGAGGAACATCGCCATGATGAAGCCGGAGGCTTGCCAGACAGCGGCGATCACCAGGCAGTAGACCACGCGGTCCGGGTCGATCAGCCAGTCGAGACGAAAGCCTTCCCAGCCCCAGTCACGCAGGAGTTTGTCCAGGCCCATGCCTGGGTTGAGCAGCCATTTCCAGGCCGTACCGGTGACGATCATCGAGAGCGCCATCGGGTACAGGTAAATGGTGCGGATAAAGCCTTCGCGACGGATTTTCTGGTCGAGGAAGATCGCCAGGGTCACGCCGATAACCAGCGTGATGCCGATGAACATCCCGCCAAACACGGCCAGGTTCTTGCTCGCTACCCACCAGCGGTCGTTGTCGAACAACCGCGCGTATTGCGCAAGGCCCGCCCATTTGTAGCTTGGCAGGAACGTGGAATTGGTGAACGAGAGTACAAACGTCCACAGGATGTAGCCGTAGAAGCCCACCAACACGATGAACATGCTGGGCGCCAGCACCAGTTTGGGTAGCCAGCGCTGCAGTGCATCGAACGGCGAGGCTTTGCTGAACACAGCAACAGAACTCATGGGAAAATCCAGTACAGGGAAAAAGGACTAGCAGATGAACCGTCCCCTGTAGGAGCGAGCTTGCTCGCGAAGGACTTCAACGATAACGCGTGCATACAGGATGAACGCGGTGATCTTGAGTTTTTCGCGAGCAAGCTCGCTCCTACAGATGGGTTGTGTTACTTGGCTGACTTGATCGCAGCGCCAAGTTTCTTGGCGGTGTCGGCCGGGTCGGCTTTCGGGTCGTTGATGTAGTTGGTCACGACATCAAAGAACGCACCTTGCACCGCCAGGGTAGTGGCCATGTTGTGCGCCATGCTTGGCTGCAGGCCGCCGGTCTTGGCGTCTGCCAGGAAGTCCTTGGCAGCGGTCTGGGCGCAGGAGTCGAAGCCGTAGGAATCCATTTTGTTCAGCATGTCGTTGCGAACAGGGATCGAACCCTTGTTGATGCTGAACACTTTCTGGAAGTTTTCACCCAATACGACTTTGGCAATGTCCTGCTGACCAGCAGCGGTGCCTTTGTCTTTCTGCTTGAACACCGCCAGGGAGTCGATGTTGTAGGTGAAGGCTTTGTCGGTGCCTGGGAAGGCTACGCACTCGTAGTCCTTGCCGGCGACTTTCTTGGCGGCGGTCCATTCGGACTTGGCCCAGTCACCCATGATCTGCATGCCGGCCTTGCCGTTGATGACCTTGCCCGCTTCGAGGTTCCAGTCCTGACCTTTACCGTCGACGTCCATGTAGGTCGCGACTTTCTTCAGTTCGGTCAGCGACTTGACCATTTCCGGACCGGTCAGCGCAGCGTTATCCAGATCAACCAGAGCTTTCTTGTAGCCATCGGCACCCATCACAGACAGAACGACCGCTTCGAACACGGTGCTGTCCTGCCAAGGCTGACCACCGTGGGCGAGCGGAATGAAGCCCGCGGCTTTCAGCTTGTCGCCGGCTGCGTAGAATTCTTCGAGGGTGGTCGGGTTCTTGGTGATACCGGCTTTCTTGAAGACTTCCGGGTTGATCCACAGCCAGTTCACGCGGTGGATGTTGACCGGTACGGCGACGTAGTCACCGTCGTACTTCACGGTATCGGAGACTTTCTTGTCGAGCAGGGAGTCCCACTTCTCTTCTTTGGCGACGTCTTTGAGCACGTCGGTGTCGAGCAGGCCAGTGGACGCCCATTCCTGAATGTCGGGGCCTTTGATCTGGGCAACACCTGGCGGGTTACCGGCGACCGCGCGGCTTTTCAGCACGGTCATGGCGGTGGCGCCACCGCCACCTGCGACGGCGCCGTCTTTCCAGACGAAGCCATCTTTCTCAACCTGGGCCTTCAGGACATCTACGGCCGCCTTCTCACCGCCCGAGGTCCACCAATGCACAACTTCAACCGTACCTTTCGAGTCGGCGGCAAATGCAGAGAGAGGAAACAACGAGGCAATGGAAATAGCAACGGCGAGGCGATTAATCGCGTTCATCTGAGTACCTTTTCTTGTTGTTATGCATGCAAGTCTTAGGCTTGCGCTGCACGGAGTTTAAACATGGATTTTTCAGGCGCAGGTAACAAAGGGATGCACAAATGTCACCATCTGGTGACATAGCGCCCAGCCCCGATGGCACTGGCCATGCTTGGCGCCAGCGGCAGCGCAGGCAGCAATACCGCTTGCCAGGCATGGTACAGGTCCGGCTTGCCCCCCCAGATGTTGCTGCTGGGTTGGTTGTGTGGACTGAGTTCGTGGTGCCAACTGCCGTGGACACGGTCGATGAAGTGGGTTTCGCAAAACTCCCAGAAACGCCGGTACCAGGTTTCGTAATGCAACTCGCCCGTACGTTTGAGCAGGGCCTGGGCAGCGGCGCTGGCTTCAGCGTGGGTCCAATGCAGACGTTCACGCACCACCGGGCGCTGGTTCCAGTCGAGGGTGTAGACAATGCCGGGGGCGCCATCCACGGACCAGGCGTATTCGCAGGCGCTGGCGAACAGGCCCTTGGCATCGGTCACCAGCCACTCGGGCGTGGCGAGCCCGGCTTGTAGGCGCGCGGCTTCCAGGTGCAGCACCAGCCGCGCCCACTCAAAACCGTGGCCGGGGGTGATGCCGTAGGGGCGAAAGCCGTCGGCGGGGTTGTCTTCGTTGTAACCGAGCAAGGGTTGCCAGTGCGTGTCGAAATGTTCGATCACCATGAACTGGTTGCCGGCGGCGTGGGTGTGGATCACGCGCTCGACAATGCGCAACGCCCGATCCAGCCAGCGTGTATCGCCGGTCACATCGGCCAGCGCGAGGAAGGCTTCGGTGGCGTGCATGTTGCTGTTGGCGCCGCGATAGGCTTCGATGCCGCTCCAGTCCTGAGCGAACGATTCGAGCATCACGCCTTCCTCCTCGCTCCAGAAAAACTGGTCGATGATATGGATGGCGTCGGTCAGAAGGGTGTGTGCACCCGGCGCACCGGCCACTACCGCCGAGCTGGCGGCCAGGGCAACAAACGCGTGCAGGTAAGCGGCCTTGCCACGGTTGCCATCAAGGGCGTAGGCCGTGGCGAACCAGCCACCGTGTTCACTGTCACGCAGCGGGCCACTGAGGGCTGCAACGCCATGTGCAACCAGCTCGGCATACCCCGGCAAGCCCAAGGCGTGAGCCATGGCAAAGCTGTGAGTCATGCGGGCAGTGTTCATGGTTTCGGCGTGGGCATCGGCCGGTAACTGGCCTTTGTCGTCCAGGTTGCCAAAGCCGTCGGCCAGTCGGGACGCCTTGGCAAACGCCAGCAGGCGCTGACCTTCGGCCGCGAGCCAGGCGTGATGGGCAGGCGCGTTCAGCCAACTGCTGGCAGGCAGCGGTTGCATGGTCATGGGTAGCCCTTATTGTTTTTTGTGGGATGACCGGAGTCTAAACAAGGGCGAGGTGGCGGCAAGTAACGAAGGGGATGGGAAATGTCACCAAATGGTGACATTTCCATCGCCGCCTTATTGGCCGAGAGGGGTGATCTTCGCCGGCGCGTTAAGTTGCTGGTTCAGGTTCTGCACCTGGCTTTGCAACGTGGTGATGTTGCGCGTGGTCTGGATGCGGAACACGTCGAACTCTTTATTGGTCGGTGCATCGCTGTTGGCCGGCTGGTTCTCCTGGGCGCTCTTGAGCACCACAAGGTCCTGCTCGATACGTGCAATGGCGGCACTTGGGTTGCCCTGTTTCTTCAAGGCGGCCACGTCAGCGGAAAGCTCTTTGATTTCACTATCACGCTTGCCGACATCACCTTGCGACGCTTTAAGTGTCGCCACGGCGTCGGTCAACGCCTGGACCTGGCCCTGCAGCTTGCTGTTGGCATTGGACAGGTCGGTGGTGCTGGCGGTCATTTGCGCCAGGCGCTTATCCAACTCGGTGGCCTGCCCGGCCACGCCGACTTGCTGCTTGCCCTGCTCCAGCAACTGATTTTCAAGCTGCTTGATCTGCAGTTTCAGCGCTTCACTGCCGTTGTTGACGCTGGCCTCACTGGCCACCACCTTGCCGGAAATGTCCTGCAGGCGCCCCGCCGCTTCCTCACTGATGCGCGCGAAGCTTTCCTGGGTGGCCACCAACTGCTGGCCCATCAGGGAGATCTGCTGGAAGCTCCACCAGGCCAGGCCCGCAAACGCGATCAGCAGCGCGCCGATCAAGGCCCACAATGGCCCGGTGCTGGCGCTCTTGACCTTGACCACCTTGGTGTTGCGCGAGCGCACCGAGGTGGCTGGGGTCGGTTCGAAATCATCGTCATCCCCGACATCGGCCCGCAGGCTGGGAACGTTGTCGAAGTCGTCTTTAGCATCGTTGCGCATGTATCAACCCTGAATCGGTGAAGTGGCGAGCGACGGGAGTATAAACCGCGTTCCCGGCGCACTGATCGACTCGGAACGCCGGATTCGGTTCCCGAAGTGTTGCCGCTTGTGTGCTTACTTGCCCCCCGGATCCTGGGCTTTCCACCAACTGCAGAACTCGTCCAGGGCAGTCCACAGGCTGACCTTGGGCTCGTAGTCCAGATAATGCCTGGCGCGGCTGATGTCGAGGGTGAAATCTTTGTTCATCACTTGCATGCCCAGGCGCGACAGTGACGGCTCTGGACGCCCGGGCCACATCGCGCAAAACGCCTCGTTGAGCGCCGCCACGCTGTAGGACAAACCGTAGGACCGATACCGTGTCACCTGCGGCATTTCCATTTGACGCATCACGTAGTTCACCACATCCCACACCGGCACCGGCGCACCGTTGCTGATGTTGTAGGCCCTGCCCAGTGCCGAGCCCGGCGCGAGCAAACTGCTGAGCAAGGCTTCGTTGAGGTTGTGCACGCTGGTGAAGTCGACCTTGTTCAGGCCGTCGCCGACGATGGCCAGGCGGTTCTTGCGCTGCATGTTCAACAGGCGCGGGAAGATGCTCATGTCGCCGGCGCCCGTGACGAATCGCGGGCGCAGGGCAATCACTTCGAGGCCGAATTCCTGGGCACCGAACACCTTTTGCTCGGCCAGGTATTTGGTGGCGGCATAAGGGTGCTTGAAGCGCTTGGGCACTTGCTCTTCGGTCAGGCCCAGGTGGTCGCGGCCGTCAAAGTAGATGGAGGGCGATGACAAATGCACCAAACGCCCGACGTGCTGCTTGAGGCAGGCTTCGACGACGTTCTCGGTGACCAGCACGTTGCCTTGATGAAAATCCTGATACTTGCCCCATAGGCCGACGGCGCCAGCGCAATGCACCACGGCTTCAACGTCACGGCACAGGTCGCGTACCAGGTCGGCGTCATTCAGATCACCCTGGATAAACTCGGCGCCGCGCCTGACCAGGTGCTCCACACCTTCGGCACGTCGCCCGTTGACCCGCACGTCCAGGCCCTGCTCCAGGGCGAAACGCGCAAAGCGTCCGCCAATGAAGCCGCTTGCGCCGGTGACCAGAATCTTCATGTATTACCCCATGTTCTTTCGTTTTTCATCGCTGTTGCCTTGACGCGCGCCATCACTCCAACGGCACCAACCATTGACCACAGGCCTGGGCCAGATGGTTGGTCAACAACCCCAACAGTTGCCCGCCACTGCGCCAATGATGCCAGTACAACGGCACATCGATGGGCTTATCTGGCAATAACTCGACCAATATGCCCTTTTCCAGCTGGTCGCGAACCTGCAATTCCGGCACCAGCCCCCACCCCAGGCCCGCCTCCGTCAAGCGGATGAAGCCTTCGGACGATGGGCATAAATGATGCTCGAAACCGCCGTCCACGCCGAGGGATGCCAGGTAGCGGTGCTGCAGGAAATCATCCGGCCCGAACACCAATGCCGGGGTACGCGCCAGTTGATCCGCCCGTACGCCCTGGGGAAAGTGCCGGGCGATAAACGCCGGGCTGGCCAGTGCCCGATAGCGCATGGCACCCAGCAACAGGCTGCGCGCGCCCGCCACCGGACGCTCGCTGGCGCAGATACAAGCCGCTACTTCACCCGCGCGCATGCGTTTGAGACCAACGGTCTGGTCTTCCACGACCAAGTCCAGCAGCAGATGGTGCTCAGCGCAAAACCCACTGACGGCCTCGGCCCACCACGTGGCGAGGCTGTCAGCGTTCAACGCGATGCGCAGGCGTTCGGGCATGCCCTCTGCATCCAGCGCTGGCACCTGGCTTTGCAGGTCACGCTCCAGCAGGCGCACCTGTTGCACATGGTTGAGCAGGCGCCGGCCGATATCGGTGGGCGTCGGCGGTGTGGCCCGCACCAATACCGGCTGGCCAATGCGCGCCTCCAGCAACTTGATGCGCTGGGAGATTGCCGATTGCGACAGTCCCAGCACTTGTGCGGCGCGTTCGAAGCCGGCCTGTTCCACCACTGCAGCCAGGGCAGAGAGCAATTTATAGTCGAACATCAGTTTCTCTAATGAGCGATCAGCAATATTGGTTTTTCTTATACAGCCTGCACCCTGAGAATAGCCAGCATCGCTTCTCTCTTTATAAGGAACCTCCCATGGCTGGCGAAACCGCCCTGGCAACCCTGCTGCGCAGCATGAGCCCCCAGCTCAATGACGGCGACTACGTGTTCTGCACCGTGCCCGACAACCGCATCCCGGCTGGCTGCGAGGTGATCGGCAGCTTTCGCGAGCAGGAAGGCCTGACCCTGATCGTTGAACGTCAACAAGCGGAACAGGCCGGCCTGGCGTTTGACTACGTCGCCGCGTGGATCACCTTGAACGTGCATTCGGCCCTGGAAGCCGTAGGCCTCACCGCCGCTTTCGCCAGTGCGCTGGGCCAGGCCGGCATCAGTTGCAATGTGATTGCCGGCTATTACCACGACCACCTGTTCGTCGGGCGTGCCGATGCCGAGCGCGCCCTGCAGGTGTTGCGGCAACTGGCAGCAGACGCGGAGTAAATGCTATGTGGCAGAGTTATCTGAATGGTTTGCTGGTGGCACTGGGCCTGATCATGGCCATCGGCACTCAGAATGCCTTTGTGCTGGCGCAAAGCCTGCGCCGCGAACATCACCTGCCAGTCGCCGCGCTATGCGTGGTGTGTGATGCCCTGCTGGTGGCCGCTGGGGTGTTCGGCCTGGCGACGGTGCTGGCGCAAAGCCCGGTGCTGCTGGCGGTGGCACGTTGGGGCGGCGCGGCATTCCTGATCTGGTACGGCGCCTGCGCACTGCGCCGGGCGTTTTCGAAACAAAGCCTGGACCAAGGCGACAATCTCAAGGTGCGCTCACTGCGCGCGGTGCTGCTGAGCGCACTGGCCGTGACCTTGCTCAACCCGCACGTGTACCTGGACACCGTGTTGCTGATCGGCTCACTCGGCGCCCAACAGACCGAGCCCGGCGCCTACGTGGCCGGTGCCGCCAGCGCGTCGTTCCTGTGGTTCGCCACCCTGGCACTCGGCGCGGCGTGGCTGGCCCCCTGGCTGGCACGCCCGGCCACGTGGCGTTTGCTCGACCTGTTGGTGGCCGCGATGATGTTCAGCGTGGCCTATCAACTGATCACCGCCTGAGGAATATTCCAAAACGCTCTGGAACCTCTATCCCACACAGTTGTTGCGTGGTTTTGCCGCACCCCCGGTGCTATGATCCGGACCCTGCGCCGCAAAGAGTACAAACTCCCCGGCGCTTGTTTGGCCGCCCGTGATCGGCCTTGCGCTCACCGCAACTGACCTGATTAGGAGAATCATCATGGCTTTCGAATTGCCGCCGCTGCCCTACGCACACGATGCCCTGCAGCCGCACATCTCCAAGGAAACCTTGGAATATCACCACGACAAGCACCACAACACCTACGTCGTGAACCTGAACAACCTGGTGCCAGGCACCGAGTTCGAAGGCAAGACCCTGGAAGAGATCGTCAAATCCTCTTCGGGCGGCATCTTCAACAACGCCGCTCAGGTCTGGAACCACACTTTCTACTGGAACTGCCTGGCGCCAAACGCCGGCGGCCAACCAACCGGCACATTGGCTGAAGCCATCAACGCCGCGTTCGGTTCGTTCGACAAGTTCAAGGAAGAGTTCACCAAAACCTCCGTCGGCACCTTCGGTTCCGGTTGGGGCTGGCTGGTGAAAAAGGCTGACGGTTCCCTGGCACTGGCCAGCACCATCGGCGCCGGCAACCCGCTGACCAACGGCGACACTCCGCTGCTGACCTGCGACGTGTGGGAACATGCCTACTACATCGACTACCGCAACGTGCGTCCAAAGTATGTGGAAGCGTTCTGGAACCTGGTCAACTGGAAGTTCGTGGCTGAGCAGTTCGAAGGCAAGACCTTCACTGCCTAAGCACTGCTTGCAGTAAAAAAGAGCCCGGCGAATGCCGGGCTTTTTCATGCGCCATGGAACCGAGTGACAAGCCTTGACCACGCAGTCTCTGGAGAGGAATCAGCCTTTCTTATCTGTCGGAGAAATCACCATGACCATTGGCGCACTCGCAGCTCTGCCTATCGTTGGCGACCTCGTCAAAACCGCTGGCGACATCACCAAGTCCCTCGCACCGCTGGCCCAACCCTTTGCTGACGTCGCAGCCAAGGCTTTGGGCAAGATGCTTGACCAGACTTTCGAACCCACCCAGAAATCGGTGGATTTTTCGAACACACAGGAAATCGGAAAACGCACGCTGACGTTCTAAACGACCCGCCGCTGCGGCCTCGTAACGGGCGGGCGGACAGCAATCCGCCTCGCCTCCCCCTTCAAACCCGGTTTTACCCCAATGTTCCTTTGACTGCCCTCACCAGATTGCCAATACTCATGGCATATTGAGGCCACCCGCATGGAACAAGGAATGACCCTTTGAAGCTGGAACTCAAGAACAGCTTGTCGGTGAAGTTGCTACGGGTTGTGCTGCTGTCGGCATTGATCGTGGGCGTAGCGCTGAGCGTGGCGCAGATCGTTTTCGATGCCTACAAGACGCGCCAGGCCGTGGCCGGCGATGCCCAGCGCATCCTCGACATGTTTCGCGACCCCTCGACCCAGGCCGTCTACAGCCTGGACCGCGAGATGGGCATGCAAGTGATTGAGGGCCTGTTCCAGGATGATGCCGTGCGCATGGCGTCCATCGGCCATCCCAACGAGACCATGCTGGCCGAAAAAAACCGCGCCCTGCAGCAATCGTCCAGCCGTTGGTTGACCGATCTGATACTCGGCCAGGAACGCACATTCACCACCGCCTTGGTCGGCAAAGGCCCCTACAGTGAGTATTACGGCGACCTGAGCATCACCCTTGACACGGCCACCTACGGCAAGGGGTTTATTGTCAGTTCGGTGATCATCTTTATTTCCGGGGTGTTGCGCGCGCTGGCGATGGGGCTGGTGCTGTACCTGGTCTACCACTGGCTGCTGACCAAGCCGCTGTCACGGATCATCGGGCACCTGACCTCCATCAACCCCGACCGGCCCAGCGAACACAAGATCCCGCAGCTCAAGGGCCACGAGCGCAACGAACTGGGGTTGTGGATCAATACTGCCAATCAGTTGCTTGAATCCATCGAACGCAATACCCATCTTCGCCATGAAGCTGAAAGCAGCCTGCTGCGCATGGCGCAGTACGATTTCCTGACTGGCCTGCCGAACCGCCAAAAGCTACAGGAGCAGTTGGACAAGATCCTCATCGACGCCGGCCGCCGCCAGCGCCGTGTGGCTGTGCTGTGTGTGGGGCTGGACGACTTCAAAAGTGTCAACGAGCAGTTCACCTACCAGGCTGGCGACAAACTGCTATTGGCGTTGGCTGACCGCTTGCGCGCCCACAGCGGTCGCCTTGGCGCATTGGCCCGATTGGGCGGCGACCAGTTCGCCCTGGTGCAGGCCGATATCGACCAGCCCTACGAAGCCGCCGAACTGGCGCAAAGCATCCTCGATGACCTGGAAGCAGAATTCGCTCTCGACCACGAAAGCATCCGCCTGCGCGCCACGATCGGTATCACCCTGTTCCCGGAAGACGGTGACAGCACCGAAAAGCTGCTGCAGAAAGCCGAGCAGACCATGACCCTCGCCAAGACCCGCTCGCGCAATCGCTATCAGTTCTATATCGCCAGCGTTGACAGCGAAATGCGCCGTCGCCGCGAGCTGGAAAAAGACCTGCGCGACGCCCTCAGCCGCGACCAGTTCCACCTGGTGTACCAGCCGCAGATCAGCTACCGCGATCATCATGTGGTCGGCGTGGAAGCGCTGATCCGCTGGCAGCACCCGGAACACGGCCTGGTGCCGCCGGATCTGTTTATCCCCTTGGCCGAGCAGAACGGCACCATCATCCCGATTGGCGAATGGGTGCTGGACCAGGCCTGCCGACAGCTACGCGAATGGCACGACCTGGGTTTCACCGAGCTGCGCATGGCGGTCAACCTGTCCACCGTGCAGTTACACCACACCGAGTTGCCGCGGGTGGTCAACAACCTGATGCAGATCTACCGCCTACCACCGCGCAGCTTGGAACTGGAAGTCACCGAGACCGGCCTGATGGAAGACATCAGCACCGCCGCCCAGCACCTGCTGAGCCTGCGCCGTTCCGGGGCATTGATTGCGATTGATGACTTCGGCACCGGCTACTCATCCCTTAGCTATCTAAAAAGCCTGCCTCTGGACAAGATCAAGATCGACAAGAGCTTCGTGCAGGACCTGCTGGATGATGACGACGACGCCACCATCGTGCGGGCGATCATCCAACTGGGCAAAAGCCTGGGCATGCAAGTGATCGCCGAAGGTGTGGAAACCGCCGAGCAGGAGGCCTATATCATCTCCGAAGGCTGCCATGAAGGTCAGGGTTACCACTACAGCAAACCCCTGCCGGCACGAGAGCTGGCGGCGTTCTTGAAGCAGTCGGAACGCAATAACGCCGCAATTCTTTGACCCGGTAAACCGATACTGAATATTTCCCGCGTTTAACCCTTTACACAAAATGCAAATCTTTCGCATTATGTCGCAGTTTTTGCGCTCCCCCGCGCGCCCCATCAACAACCGAAGCAGGATGTTCGCCATGATTCGTATGCCCCTGGCCACCGCCAGTCTGCTGGCCATTGCCATTTCTCTCGCCGGTTGCGGCGAAGGTAAAGACAAGGCCGCAGCGCCCCAGGCGCCGACCCCGGCTGCCAGCACTACCGCTCCAGCGGCTGCCACGCCTGCCGGCCAGGTCGACGAAGCCGCCGCCAAGGCCGTGGTCGCGCATTACGCTGACATGGTGTTCGCGGTCTACAGCGATGCCGAGTCCACCGCGAAAACCCTGCAAACCGCGATCGACGCATTCCTCGCCAAGCCGAACGACGAAACCCTGAAAGCCGCGCGCACCGCCTGGATCGCCGCTCGCGTTCCTTACCTGCAGAGCGAAGTGTTCCGCTTCGGCAACACCATCATCGACGACTGGGAAGGCCAGGTGAACGCATGGCCGCTGGACGAAGGCCTGATCGACTACGTCGACAAGTCTTACGAACACGCCTTGGGTAACCCAGGTGCCACCGCTAATATCATTGCCAACAACGAAATCCAGGTCGGCGAAGACAAGGTCGACGTGAAAGACATCACCCCGGAAAAACTCGCCAGCCTCAACGAGCTGGGCGGTTCCGAGGCCAACGTCGCCACCGGCTACCACGCTATCGAATTCCTGCTCTGGGGCCAGGACCTGAACGGCACCGGCCCAGGCGCCGGCAACCGTCCTGCGTCGGACTACCTGACCGGCGACGGCTCCACCGGCGGCCACAACGAGCGTCGCCGCGCCTACCTGAGCGCTGTGACCCAACTGCTGGTCAGCGACCTGGAAGAAATGGTCGGCAACTGGAAACCCAACGTCGAAGACAACTACCGCGCCACCCTGGAGGCAGAACCTGCCACCGACGGCCTGCGCAAAATGCTGTTCGGCATGGGCAGCCTGTCCCTGGGCGAACTGGCTGGTGAGCGCATGAAGGTTTCCCTGGAAGCCAACTCGCCGGAAGACGAGCAGGACTGCTTCAGCGACAACACCCACAACTCGCACTTCTACGACGCCAAGGGTATCCGCAACGTCTACCTGGGCGAGTACACCCGCGTCGACGGCACCAAAATGACCGGCGCCAGCCTGTCATCCCTGGTGGCCAAGGCCGACCCGGCAGCCGACACCGCGCTCAAAGCGGACCTGGCAGCCACCGAAGCGAAGATCCAGGTCATGGTTGACCACGCCAACAAGGGTGAGCACTACGACCAATTGATCGCTGCTGGTAACGATGCCGGCAATCAGATCGTCCGTGACGCCATCGCGGCACTGGTCAAGCAGACCGGTTCGATCGAAGCCGCTGCGGGCAAGCTGGGCATCAGCGACTTGAACCCGGACAGCGCTGATCACGAGTTCTGATCAGTGCGCAATTAAATGAGGCGACCTTCGGGTCGCCTTTTTTGTGCGCGGATGTCGACAATCAATCAGACACAACACAATCCATGTGGGAGCGGGCTTGCTCGCGAATGCGGTCTATCAGATACAAATTCTTCAACTGACACGCCGCCTTCGCGAGCAAGCCCGCTCCCACATTAGACTCACATCGCTTCCAAGCCCCGGTTTACAAGACCTGCACCGCAGGTAGAATGGCGCCACCTCAAACATCCGAGCGAATTTCATGGCGTTGCCGACCCTGCGCATCATCGGTTTCATCATCGGCATCTTCCTGATCACCCTTGCGATCGCGATGGTTGTGCCCATGGCAACCCTGGTGATCTTCGAACGCACCAGCGACCTGCCCTCGTTCCTGTGGGCCAGCATGATCACTTTTATCGCCGGCCTGGCGCTGGTGATTCCCGGTCGTCCCGAGCATGTGCACTTGCGCCCGCGGGACATGTACCTGCTGACCGTTACAAGCTGGGTGGTGGTGTGTATCTTCGCCGCGTTGCCCTTTTTGCTGACCCAGCACATCAGCTACACCGACTCGTTTTTCGAAAGCATGTCTGGCATCACCGCCACCGGCTCCACGGTGCTGAGCGGCCTGGATGCCATGTCGCCGGGCATCCTGATGTGGCGTTCACTGCTGCACTGGCTGGGCGGTATCGGCTTTATCGGCATGGCAGTAGCGATCCTGCCGCTGCTGCGCATCGGTGGCATGCGCCTGTTCCAGACCGAGTCCTCGGATCGCTCGGAAAAGGTCATGCCCCGCTCGCACATGGTGGCGCGGCTGATCGTGGCGGCCTACGTGGGTATTACCATTCTCGGCAGCCTGGCGTTCTGGTGGGCTGGGATGGGCTTGTTCGATGCGATCAACCACGCGATGTCGGCGATTTCCACAGGTGGGTTCTCCACCTCTGATGAATCCCTGGCGCACTGGAAACAACCGGCGGTGCACTGGGTGGCGGTGGTGGTGATGATCCTCGGCAGTTTGCCGTTCACTTTGTACGTGGCCACATTGCGCGGCAACCGCCGAGCGCTGATCAAGGACCAGCAGGTACAAGGCCTGCTCGGTTTGTTGATCGTGACCTGGCTGGTGCTCGGCACTTGGTACTGGTGGACCACCAACCTGCACTGGCTGGACGCACTGCGTCATGTGGCGCTGAACGTCACGTCGGTGGTGACGACTACAGGCTTTGCACTGGGCGACTACAGCCTGTGGGGCAACTTCTCACTGATGCTGTTCTTCTACCTGGGCTTTATCGGCGGCTGCTCGGGCTCCACGGCGGGCGGGATCAAGATCTTCCGGTTCCAGGTCGCCTATATCCTGCTCAAGGCCAACTTGAACCAGCTTATTCACCCACGTGCGGTGATCAAGCAGAAGTACAACGGCCACCGTCTTGACGAAGAAATCGTACGCTCGATCCTGACCTTTTCGTTCTTCTTCGCCATCACCATCTGCGCCATTGCCCTGGCCTTGTCGCTGCTCGGCCTGGACTGGATGACTGCCTTGACCGGTGCCGCGAGTACCGTCTCGGGCGTGGGCCCGGGCCTGGGCGAAACCATTGGCCCGGCGGGTAATTTCGCCAGCCTGCCGGATGCGGCCAAGTGGATCCTGTCGCTGGGCATGCTGCTCGGCCGGCTGGAGATCATTACGGTCTTTGTTCTGTGCATTCCGGCGTTTTGGCGCCACTGACGCCCGACACTTCCAGCAACCGCGCCCGGTATTCGCCGGGCGTGGCATCAAACCAGCGTCGAAACGCGCGGAAGAAGTTGCTTGGGTCGGCAAAGCCCAGCAGGTAGGCAATTTCCAGCAGGGTCATGCTGGGCTGCGCCAGGTATTGCTCGGCCAGTTCACGGCGGGTGTCGTCGAGCAAGGTCTGGAAGCTGGTGCCCTCCTCTTGCAAGCGCCGCTGCAAAGTGCGCTGGGACAAGTGCAGCGTCTGGGCTACCACTTCACGCTTGGGCTCGCCCTGGGGCAACAGGCGGCACAACACCTGCCGCGCCTTATGGGTCACGCGGCTTTCCGAGAAACGCGCCAGGTATTCACCGGCAAATCGATCATGCAGCAGGGCCATGGCCTCATTGGCCGTGGGCAGCGGCGCGTCCATGTCCGCCTGTTCGAAAATCAGCGCGTCATAGGGCGCGTTGAATTCCAGCGGCGCATGGAAGGCTTGTTTATAGGGTGCCAGGTCCGCCGGTTGCTCACCTTGCAACACCACCTTGCGCGGCTGCAGGGTACGGCCGGTCAGCCAGCCACACAGGGCCAGGGCGCTGGCCAGCGAGGCTTCGGCACTTTGGCGGGTGGGCGGCAGGTGGTCACCGTGTACCGTCAGAATCAGCGCATAACCTTCGGGGACCAATCTGAAACTCAGGTCGGCACTTTCGGCGATGATCCGCTGGTAGCGCACCAGGCGCATGAAGCCTTCGGCCAGAGTATTGCTGGACATCAGCGCGTAGCCGGCCACATGAAACGACGCCGGGCGCACCACTTTGCCCATGTTCAGGCCGATCGCCGGGTTGCCCGACAGCTCCACCGCCCGCTGCCACAGGCGGGTCATGGAATCCTGCGGGAACCGCGCATCGGGGTCGTTCAGGGCGGCGTAGTCGAGGCCGAGCTGCTTGAACAAGGCGCGGCAATCCAGGCCGTCCATTTCCAATGCCTTGACTATCCCCATCGCCCAGCTTGCAGAAGTTGTTCGTTCGCTCATGGCGTCTTCTTAATAAAGCAGGCTCAAACGGCAGCCAGGAAGCCAAGGATACTAAAGTGGCATCTATTGTCACTGGCTGTTACCACTGATCACTCTAGACTCAAATAAGCTCCCCGCCGAACATCTGTTGGGCGGCAAAACAATCAAAAGGGCCGGTCACCGTGGAAAACGTCAAGCGATTCAACAGCTTTGCTGAGTTCTACCCGTATTACCTGAGCGAACACGCCAACAGCACGTGCCGGCGCCTGCACTTTATCGGCACCACGCTGGTGATCGGCATTTTGGCGTATGCCATTGGCAGAGGTTCGCTTCTCCTGCTGATCGCCTTGCCGATCGCCGGTTACAGCTTTGCCTGGATCGGCCACTTCTTCTTCGAAAAGAACCGCCCAGCGACCTTTCAACACCCGTTCTACAGCCTGTTGGGGGATTTCGTGATGTACCGCGACATGATCCTGGGCAAGGTACCCTTCTAGCCAAACGACCGTTTAAACGATGAAAGTTCATCCATCTGCCGACATTAAAATCTTTTTGTCATTTGCAGTGCTGTATCCTGCCAAGGCTTTTTGAGAGCGCGGAATCACCTGCGATTGAAAAAACAGACCTTGCGAGGAGCGACGACGATGCACGAGATACCTAATCTCCCCTTCCCAAGCCTGCACCCTACAGAGCAGCCAACACCGCAGCAGGCCAGTGACAAACAGCCTGAGGCCAAAGAAGCAAAACCAGTCGACAGCGAAAGCCAGGACTGACGCCGTACCAGACCGTGTGGAAAGCGCAACATTGAGCGCTTTCCACACTGCCTGAATCAATCGAGACGCCCGCCATGACCGATACCCTCCCCGACAACCCGGACACCGCCGTACTCGACGCTGCCTTGCAGATGGTCGAGATCTGGAACCGCCTCAGCGCCGACAAACAAGCGCTGCTGCTCAAGCGTTTCGGCACCCAGGAAAACGCACTGGCCGCCCTGGTCACCACCCAATTGCTCGCCCCTACCCAAGCCTGACGTCTTTCTGAGCTGAGGTTTTTGCGTTTTACCGCCCTGCGCGAGCCAAACCACCGGTATCATTAGCAGCCTATCTTTACCTGCCGCGACAGTGGACCTCTCCCATGCCCGATACCCAGCGCCCCATGGCGGTCACGCTGCAAGTTGTTTCCATCGTGTTGTTCACCTTCATTGGCTACCTGAACATCGGCATTCCCCTCGCCGTATTGCCAGGCTATGTCCACAGTGAACTGGGCTACGGCGCGGTGATTGCCGGCCTGGTGATCAGCGTGCAATACCTGGCCACCCTGCTGAGCCGCCCGTATGCGGGCAAAATCATCGATAACCTGGGCAGTAAGCGCGCCGTGCTGATCGGCCTGGTGGGCTGTGGCCTGAGCGGTGTGTTCATGCTGTTCGCGGCGTGGTTCTCAAGCCTGCCGGCCTTGAGCCTGGGCAGCTTGTTAATCGGCCGCCTGGTCCTTGGCAGCGCGGAAAGCCTGGTGGGCTCGGGCGCCATCGGTTGGGGCATCGGCCGGGTCGGTGCGCAGAACACCGCCAAGGTAATTTCCTGGAACGGTATCGCCAGCTACGGCGCGCTGGCCGTCGGCGCACCACTGGGCGTGTTGCTGGTGAGGCATTTCGGACTGTGGAGCATGGGGGTCAGCATTATCCTGCTGGCCATCGTCGGCCTGCTGCTGGCCTGGAACAAAGTCGCTGCACCGATTGTTGCCGGCGTACGCCTGCCCTTCATGAATGTGCTGGGCCGCGTATTGCCCCACGGCTGCGCCTTGGCGCTGGGTTCCATTGGCTTTGGCACCATCGCCACCTTCATCACCTTGTATTACACCACCCAGCATTGGGATAACGCGGTGTGGGCCCTGAGCCTGTTCGGCGCCAGCTTTATCGGTGCGCGGTTGTTGTTCGGCAACCTGATCAACCGGATCGGCGGTTTTCGCGTGGCGATTGCCTGCTTGTCAGTGGAGATCCTCGGCCTGCTGTTGCTGTGGCTGGCACCGGACGCAAACCTGGCCCTGGCCGGCGCGGCGTTGAGTGGGTTCGGCTTTTCCCTGGTGTTTCCGGCCTTGGGCGTCGAAGCCGTCAACCTGGTGCCAGCCTCCAGCCGCGGCTCGGCGGTGGGCGCCTACTCGCTGTTTATCGATCTGTCACTGGGCATCACCGGACCACTCGCCGGGGCTGTGGCAGCCGGCTTCGGCTTTGCGTCGATCTTCCTGTTCGCCGCGCTTGCCGCCCTCGGTGGTCTGTTGCTGAGCGTGTACCTGTACCGCCAGGCACCCAAGGCCCGTGAGGCGCGTGGCGACTAGAAGTCGACCTTGCCGCGCCCGGCCTTGATACTGCCGCGCTTGGTCTTGGATTCGAGGCGGCGCTTTTTCGACCCCAGGGTCGGCTTGGTCGGGCGGCGTTTCTTCTCCACCTTGGTGGCGCTGAGGATCAATTCCACCAGACGCTCCAACGCATCCGCGCGGTTCTGCTCCTGAGTCCGATATTGTTGGGCCTTGAGCACCAGCACGCCCTCGCTGGTGATACGACTGTCGCGCAGCGCCAGCAAGCGCTCCTTATAGAACTCCGGCAGCGACGACGCCGGGATGTCAAAACGCAGGTGCATCGCACTCGACACCTTGTTGACGTTCTGCCCACCCGCACCCTGGGCGCGAATGGCGGTCAGCTCAATCTCGGCATCGGGCAGGTGGACGTTGTTGGAAATCACCAGCATAGGCAGCGGGATCCTCTGTGGGGGCAACCAAGGATACGCGAATGCGCGCGGCCATTCCTGAAACAACAAACCCGGCACAAGGCCGGGTTTGGTTTATCTCACGCACGCCTCACTTCACTGCTGGAGCAGCCACCTCCAAGGCTCGCTGCGCAATGCGCTTGTTCTTGATGCCGTAACACACCCACATGAACGCCACCCACACCGGGATCGCGTACACCGACACCTGGATCCCCGGAATCATCAGCATGATCACCAGGATAAACACCACGAACGCCAGGCATACATAGTTGCCGTATGGGTACCAGAGCGCCTTGAACAACGGCACCTGGCCGGTACGGTTCATGTGTTGGCGGAACTTGAAGTGCGAGAAGCTGATCATCGCCCAGTTGATCACCAATGTGGCCACCACCAGGGACATCAGCAGTTCCAACGCGTGTTGCGGGATCAGGTAGTTCATCAACACGGCGACCAGGGTAATCGCCGCCGACGCGAGGATGGAACGCACTGGCACACCGCGCTTGTCGATCTTAGCCAGGGCCTTGGGCGCGTCGCCCTGCTCGGCCATGCCCAGCAGCATACGGCTGTTGCAGTAGGTGCCACTGTTGTACACCGACAGCGCCGCCGTCAGGACCACGAAGTTGAGGATATGCGCAGCGGTGTTGCTGCCCAGCATCGAGAACACTTGCACGAACGGGCTGCCGCTGTAGGCATCACCGGAGGCGTTGAGGGTGGTCAACAGGCTGTCCCATGGGGTCAGCGACAGCAGTACGACCAGAGCACCGATGTAGAAGATCAGGATGCGGTAGATCACCTGGTTGATCGCTTTTGGGATCACCGTGCGTGGCTGGTCCGCTTCAGCGGCGGTAAAGCCGAGCATTTCCAGGCCGCCGAAGGAGAACATGATGATCGCCATGGCCATCACCAGCCCGCCGACGCCATGGGGGAAGAAGCCGCCGTGTTCCCACAGGTTGGTCACCGAGGCCTGTGGCCCGCCGCTGCCGCTGACCAGCAGATAGCTGCCCAGGGCGATCATACCGACGATGGCCACCACCTTAATGATGGCGAACCAGAACTCTGCCTCACCGAAAACCTTGACGTTGGCCAGGTTGATCAGGTTGATCAGCACGAAGAAGGCTGCGGCCGAGACCCAGGTCGGAATCTCCGGCCACCAGTAGTGCACGTACTTGCCGACAGCAGTCAGCTCCGACATGCCCACCAGGATGTACAGGATCCAGCAGTTCCAGCCCGACAGGAAGCCGGCGAAACCGCCCCAGTACTTGTGGGCAAAGTGGCTGAAGGAACCGGCGACCGGCTCTTCGACGATCATTTCGCCGAGCTGGCGCATGATCATGAAGGCAATGAAGCCACAAATGGCATAGCCCAGGATCATCGACGGGCCGGCGGATTTGAGCACCCCGGCCGAGCCGAGGAACAAGCCGGTGCCGATGGCGCCACCCAGGGCGATCAACTGGATATGCCGGTTTTTCAGGCCGCGTTTCAGCTCGCCTGAAGAGGAAGGGGGAACACTCATGAAAAGGCTCTCACGCAAGGTTTGATGATGTTGAATGCAGGTTGCTGCCTTGAATTACCGACTCAAGCAGCGCCGCTCAAACCCCAGCGCAGGCACCAGGAGTACAGCGTCTTTCTAACGGTCATGCGTCACCTGTTTGTTTTTATCTGTGACGAAATCGAACCCGTCCGGCTCGTGGCCAGGCGGAGTGATCAGGGTGGATAAACCCCGAGGTCTTGGCCTTTTGCGTGGTTACGCAAGGGGGTCACAGTAAAACGCGGCGGATTGTACACCGCTCGCCAGCTTGAGGGCGCCCTCGAAAGAAGCGTGCGACGATCTGTCAGGTAATCCTTACAGGGCTGGATCGACCAATAATGTCGCCATTTACTCGTAAATTAATCGTTACAGCACGGAAAATTAACGTTACAGCCATGATCTCGATAAAAATTGGCGGTAGGAAATTTCCGAAAGATTAGTCGCGCCAGCTCCCTGTATTTATTCAAGAAATAGTCCGCCCCAAAAAACAGAACAAAAAATCCAAATGAAACCGTGTCAATAAAAATTTTGCATTTTGAAACACTCTCTCCTAGGTTCTTCCCACTTGCCAGCGAAGCCCGTTGGCAAGCCGTTCTCAAACAACGTCCTCTAGGAGATACACCATGCAAGCACTGGAAAACGACCTGGAAACCGAACTGCAACTCGACGATTGGTTTGAAGCGCCGACCCATGAGGCCGCCGTTGAAATGATGCAAGCCGATGCCGTCGTGCCCTTCGGCACAGCGATGTGGCCATTCTAAAAACCGGCAGGCATTCGGCAGGTGCCGTGCACGGCACCTGCCCCCTTACCCAAGGCACAGAAGGAAGTACGTCATGGACAAGGCCCGCGCCGTCGAACACTTTCTCTACTACCTCGCGCACCATCCGGCCCTCAATGGCCTGAGCCGCCCCACCGTGCTGCTGGGCCATACCGAGCGCTACGACGCCATCGCCCAGGCGATCACCCACAGCAGCGCCGCCCGCTTCAACTTCCAGCTGCAGCGCCTGGAACTGGCCGCCAGCGACACCCTGACCGAGGCCATTGAAGCCTGCGACCTGTACCTGTTTCTCTACGATTCCTCGACCTTGCCCAACCCAAGCGCCGAAGGCCCGGACTTTATCCGCGCCCTGCAAGGCGTGATGGCTGAGCACTGGAAAAAGTCCCTGCTGTTCAAGGATTACGGCGACTACTTCTACGACACCTTCAGCGTCGAGCCCCAGCGCATTGCCGACCTCAATGCCACGCTGATCCGGCGCATGTCCCAGGCCACGGTGTTGAGCTTTACCGACAAGCACGGCTCACGCCTGGAAGCGCCGATGAGCAGTATCAAGAAGTGGACCAACATCAACGGCATCGGCAACCACGACCTGGCCCCCGGCGAGATCGCCACCCACAGCGAGGCCATCAATGGCCAGGTGCGGTTTGTCGGCACCTTTCTCAGCACCATCCCGTTCGCGCGCAAATATGGCGTGCTGGCGTCACCGCTGGAGCTGTGGATCGAGAACTCGACCATCTGCAGCGTGGCCAGTGACGTGCCGGGGCTGGCGGATGATTTCAATAAGTACCTGAACGCCAACCCGTCGAACCGGCGCGTCGAGGAGCTGGGGATTGGTACCAACGAAGGCGTGAAAGATCTGTATGCGCGCAATGCCGGGTTTGAGGAGCGCCATTGTGGGTTGCACCTGGGCCTGGGGGGCGGGCAGAAAGGCAGTCATCACCTGGATTTGATCTTTGCCAGCGGGGTGTTGGCGCTCGACGACAAGCCGGTGTTTGATGGCACCTTCGCGTTTTAGAAGGACATCAGGATGACGAGGCCCCCTGTGGGAGCCGGGCTTGCCCGCGATGGCGGTGGATCAGTTGGCATATTTACCCAATGACCCACCGCCATCGCAGGCAAGCCAGCTCCCACAATTGACTGCATTTCAAATCTAAATCCAAAAAAAACGCCAACCCGAGGGTTGGCGTTTTTGTGCAGCTTTTAGCGCATCACTGCGGCTTCTTGCGACCAAAACCCGGACGCTGACCCGAACCGGCCGGGGCGCCACGGCGCTTGCCCGATGGCTCGTCCGCGACCAGTTTCGGGCCAGGGCGCTTGTTCGCCGCTGGCTTGGCTGGACGCTTAGTGCTGGCGTTGTCGGCCGGGCGATCGGCTTCACCACGGTTGCTGCGACCACCCGACGGAGCAGGACGCGGCGCACGTGGCGCGCGCTCGCCTTCCTGACGCGACGGCGCGGTTGGGCGACGCTCACCTTCAATCTGCGGCTCACGGGAAATACGACCGCCGGTCGCCGGTGCATTCAGCGCCGGGCGCAGGGTGCGGGCAACCCGTTCGGTGCGAGCCACGGGGCGCGACGATTTACGCTGCATACGCTCAAGCTTGTCTTTGCTCTTGGCGTTCATCTGCGGCATAGCGACGGGCGTCAGGCCGACTTCGGCGCTGAGAATGTCGACTTCGTACTGGCTCATTTCGCGCCAGCGGCCCATCGGCAGATCGGAGTTGAGGAACACCGGACCGAAACGCACGCGCTTCAGGCGGCTGACCACCAGGCCCTGGGATTCCCACAGGCGACGTACTTCACGGTTACGGCCTTCCATTACCACGCAGTGGTACCAGTGGTTGAAACCTTCACCACCAGGCGCTTGCTTGATGTCGGTGAACTTGGCCGGGCCGTCTTCCAGCACCACGCCAGCCTTCAGGCGCTCGATCATCTCATCATCGACTTCACCACGTACACGCACGGCGTACTCGCGGTCCATCTCGTAGGACGGGTGCATCAGGCGGTTGGCCAGCTCACCGTCAGTGGTGAACATCAGCAAGCCGGTGGTGTTGATGTCTAGACGACCGATGTTGATCCAACGGCCTTCCTTCGGCTTAGGCATCTTGTCGAACACGGTCGGACGGCCTTCCGGGTCGTCACGGGTGCAGATCTCACCATCGGGCTTGTTGTACATGATCACGCGGCGCACCGATTCGGCGGCCTCTTCACGCTTGATGACCTTGCCATCGATGGTGATTGCATCGTGCAGGTCGACGCGCTGGCCGAGGGTGGCCTCGACGCCATTGACCTTGATGCGCTTCTGGGTGATCCAGGCTTCGACGTCGCGGCGCGAGCCCACGCCGATACGCGCCAGCACCTTCTGCAGTTTTTCGCCTGCTGGGCCGATTTCCTGGCTGTCGTTCTGGTCTTTGTCGTTCATCTTAAGCACCTCCCGGTGGGTCGATTCAGGCGTGGCCTGAAGAGTGTTGAAAGCGGGGCTTTGGCCGAATAGCTCGGCAAAGGGTCGCGAATCATACGCGCAAGACGCGCGTTGCGCATCACAGACTAGTCGATAAGCGCCAAGTCATTTGCTTTTCCGCCGACCGGTGGCGCCCAGGGCCAGCAATCGCAGCTCGGCTTCGGCCAGGACGCTGCGCTTGTCGGCTTTGTCGAGTTTCTTCCAGGCGCGGATCTCACGCTTGCTGCGGCCACAGCCAACGCAGATGTCATCGCTGAATTTGCAGATGCTGATGCAGGGGTCTTTGGTGGAACTCATGTTTTGTACCTGACACTGGAGATCTAAATGTGGGAGCGGGCTTGCTCGCGAATGCGGTGGCTCAGTCAATGCATCTGCAAGCTGATACACCGCATTCGCGAGCAAGCCCGCTCCCACAGGTGTATCGCGTCAGTCTTCGAACTGGCGGCGCTCGGCTTCGATGGCTTCGGCCAGGGCCCGGGCTTCGTCTTCTTCGTCGCTCAAAGGCGGTTGTTCGAGAGCGGCGACGGCGGCGAGGAGTTTTTCGCGGGCCTCAGCAACGCCAAGGATGTCTTCCTCTGGCTCAGGTTCTGCTTCGACTTCAGGCTCAGCCTCAACGTTCGGTTGAGTTTCAAGTTCGGCGACGCCGTCACGCAGCAGGTCGTCGAAGTCAGTCTTGATGCCCTGCTCCATGTCGTCCAATTCCAGCAACAACGTATGAAAACTGGTCTCGTCCTTCGGCTCTTCCGGCTCGGCGCTGGCGTCGGCCAATTCCTGCAGGCTCGCGGGCACCGGCGCGTCGTCGAAATCGAGCACCGGCTCGGCTTCCATCTCGCGCAGTTCGGCCAGCGGCGGCAGGTCGTCGAGGTTTTTCAGGTTGAAATGGTCGAGAAACACCTTGGTGGTGGCGAACATCGCCGGTTTTCCGGGCACGTCGCGGTAGCCGACGATGCGGATCCACTCGCGCTCCAGCAAGGTCTTGACGATATGGCTGTTGACCGCCACGCCCCGCACATCCTCGATCTCGCCCCGGGTGATCGGCTGGCGATAGGCGATCAGCGCCATGGTCTCCAGCATCGCCCGCGAATAACGTTGCGGACGCTCTTCCCACAAACGGCCGACCCAGGGGGAAAACTTCTCACGGATCTGCAGGCGGTAACCCGACGCCACTTCGCGTAATTCAAAGGCGCGGCCCTCGCAGGACTTGCGCAGGATCTCCAGCGCCTTCTTGAACACCGGCGGCTCAGGGCGCTCGGCTTCTTCAAAGAGCTCGAACAGGCGTTCCAAAGATTGCGGTTTGCCAGAGGCCAGGAGAAACGCCTCCAGCAGCGGCGCCAGTTCGCGGGGTTCAGTCAGATTCATCGATTCAGCTCTTTATTCGGCTCGCGCCCGCACGTGGATAGCCGCAAAAGGCTCATTCTGGACCAGCTCGACCAACGATTCCTTGACCAATTCAAGGATCGCCATAAAGGTCACCACCACCCCCAGGCGCCCCTCTTCAGCGGTGAACAGCTCGACAAAGGGCACGAAACCGCCGCCCTTGAGGCGTTCCAGCACATCGCTCATGCGCTCGCGGGTCGACAACGCCTCGCGGCTGACCTGGTGGCTTTCAAACATATCGCCACGGCGCAGCACCTCGGCCATGGACATCAGCAATTCTTCCAGGCTCACGTCCGGCAGCAACTTGCGCGCGCGGGCTTCAGGCGCGTCGAGTTTCGGCACTACGACGTCGCGGCCCACGCGGCTCAAGCCGTCGATGCCTTCGGCGGCGGCCTTGAAGCGTTCGTACTCTTGCAGGCGGCGGATCAGTTCGGCGCGCGGGTCGTCTTCTTCGGCTTCCACTGTCTCCGAGCGCGGCAGCAGCATGCGCGACTTGATCTCGGCGAGCATGGCGGCCATCACCAGATACTCGGCGGCCAGCTCCAGGCGCACCGACTGCATCAACTCGACATAGCCCATGTATTGGCGGGTGATTTCCGCTACCGGGATGTCGAGGATGTTGATGTTCTGCTTGCGAATCAGGTAGAGCAGCAAGTCCAGCGGGCCTTCGAAGGCTTCAAGGAAGACTTCGAGGGCGTCCGGCGGAATGTACAGGTCCAGGGGCATTTCCATGACCGCCTGGCCATACACCATGGCAAACGGCAGTTCCTGCTGGGCGCCCGCCTGGGGATCAACGGTTTCCACGGCTGACATTCAGGCCTCGACCATGAACGGGGCCGGGTCGCCGCAACCCACGCGGATCACCTCGGGTTCGCCGTCGGCCAGGTTGATCACGGTGGAGGCTTTGTTGCCGCCGTAACCGCCGTCGATGATCAGGTCGACATGCTTTTCCAGCAGGCGGCGCATTTCGTATGGGTCGTACAACGGCTCATCTTCGCCCGGCATGATCAGCGACACGCTCATCAAAGGCTCACCCAGTTCTTCGAGCAGCGCCAGGGCGATGGGATGTTCCGGTACCCGCAGGCCGATGGTGCGCTTCTTGGGGTGCAACAGCAGGCGCGGCACTTCGCGGGTGGCGTTGAGAATAAAGGTGTAGGGCCCCGGCGTGTGCGCCTTGAGCAGGCGGAAAGTGCCGGTATCGACCTTGGCGAACAGCCCAAGCTGGGACAGATCGCTGCAGATCAGCGCAAAGTTGTGCTTGTCGTCCAACTGGCGCAGGCGTCTTACACGCTCCACCGCGCCCTTGTCGCCGATCTGGCAACCGATGGCGTAGGACGAATCAGTCGGGTAGATCACCACGCCGCCGGCGCGAATGATCTCGACGGCCTGTTTGATCAGGCGCGCCTGGGGGTTTTCCGGATGAATCTGGAAGAATTGACTCACGTGTTCTACCTGTTCAGACGGTGGCAGTAATGGGGTCATGCTTGAATCGCCCCGACAAGAGCGGCAGGTCTTCGGGTACCTGGCGATACTCGCCGATTTCGGACCACCCACCTGGACCATGAAAATCACTGCCGGCACTGACCAGCAGACCAAATTCGCGGGCAAGAATCGCCAGGCTGCCAACCTGTTCGGCGGGTTGATGCCCGTTGACCACTTCGATCGCGTGGCCGCCCGCTCCAATATAGTCGCTGATCAGCTTGCGGCGCTTGCTGCGGGTGAAATCGTAATGCCAAGGATGGGCCAGGCTCACCCAGGCGCCGGAGGCACGCAGAGTCCCGACCGTGTCTTCCAGGGTCGGCCAGTGTTGCTTCACATCGCCCAACTTGCCGGCGCCCAGCCACTTGCGAAAGGCTTCGGCGCGATCTTTGACAAACCCTTCACGCACCATCCAGTCGGCAAAGTGCGGCCGGGCCGGTGCATTGCCGCTGTCGCCCAGTTCCTGCTGGATGGCGCGGGCGCCATCAAGGGCGTTGGGCATGCCTTTGAGGCTGAGCTTGCGACTTATTTCTTCGGACCGCAGCCAGCGGCCATCGTGCAAATCGGCGATGGCCTGCACCAGCGGCGGGGCCTGTTGATCGAAACCGTAGCCGAGCACATGAATGGTGGCGCCGCCCCAGGTGCAGGACAATTCCACGCCGTTGACCAGCTGCATGCCTAGGCTGTGGGCCGCGACCCGGGCTTCGTCGAGGCCTTCGAGGGTGTCGTGGTCGGTCAACGCCAGGACTCGCACGCCTTTTTCAAACGCACGCGCAACCAGTACCGCGGGCGCCAGGGCGCCGTCGGAGGCCGTGCTGTGGCAGTGCAAATCAACATTCACGGGGATGTGTAACCTCAAGTCAGCTGGCGCTTTCGCTACCAAGGATGTTTGTTATTATGCCGCCACATCCAGCTTCTGGCTCTTACTGTGAAACAATTCATCGACTTCATCCCGCTGTTGCTGTTTTTCATCGTTACCAAACTCGACCCCAGGGTCATCGATATCGCCGGTCACCCGGTGTCGTTCGGGGGCATCTACAGCGCCACCGCCGTCCTGATCATCAGCTCTATCGTCGTCTATGGCGCTATCTTCATCTCCCAGCGCAAGCTGGAAAAAAGCCAATGGCTCACCCTCATCGCCTGCCTGGTATTCGGCGGACTGACCCTGGCCTTCCACAGCGAAACCTTCCTCAAATGGAAAGCGCCAGTGGTGAACTGGCTGTTCGCGCTGGTGTTTACCGGCAGCCACTTCATTGGTGATCGCCTGCTGATCAAGCGAATCATGGGCCATGCGCTGACCCTGCCGGAGCCGGTGTGGACACGCTTGAACGTGGCCTGGATCGTGTTCTTCCTGTTCTGCGGCGCCGCCAACCTGTTCGTGGCCTTTACCTTCCAGGATTACTGGGTCGACTTCAAAGTGTTCGGCAGCCTGGCCATGACCGTGTTGTTCCTGGTAGGCCAGGGTATCTACCTGTCGCGCCACCTGCATGACGTTGCCCCTACCACGCCTAAAACCGAGGACTGACATGCTCTACGCAATCATTGCCACCGACGTGGCCAACTCGCTGGAAAAACGCCTGAGCGTACGCCCGGCCCATGTCGAGCGCCTCAAGCAGCTGCAGGCCGAAGGCCGTATCGTGCTGGCCGGCCCGCACCCCGCGGTAGACAGCAACGACCCAGGCGATGCGGGTTTCACCGGGAGCCTGATCGTTGCCGAGTTCGCCTCCCTGGCCGATGCCCAGGCGTGGGCCAAGGCTGATCCTTATGTCGCCGCCGGCGTTTACGCTGACGTCGTGATCAAGCCGTTCAAGCAAGTCCTGCCTTGATAACGGCCGCGCCGAACCTTATCGGTTCGGCGTACGCCTAATGGCTCATTATTCTCGGTAACCTGCCGACAACGTTCTGAATATTCGTGTGGAATCAGGAGTTCCGATGCGCTTACGTCAGTTGTGTCTGTTGGCAGTGGTAATGATCGGGGCTTCGGCCCACGCTGAAGAAACCTCGAACACCGGCAGTTCCACGCCCCTGTCCTTGAGTGTCGGCGCCCAGATCACCGAGTTGCAGCAACGTTTGAAAGAAAGCGAACGCCAGCGTGAAGAACTGAGCAAGCAACTGCAAAGCGCAGATGCTGCCCGCGAAAGCGCCCAATTGAGTCGCCTTCGCCAAGAGAACCAACGCCTGGCCCAGCAACTCAAAGAGACACAGGGCGGCGCCTTGACCCGCTGGCTGACCGAGCAACAGCAATGGTTCGTCACCGGCGGGGCCGTCGCACTGATCGCCCTGCTGTGCGGGATCTTCGCCAGTGGTGGGCACCGTCGCCGTCGACAATGGCTAAATTGAGTGAGTCATGAGCGAGCTGTTACTGATAGATGATGACCAGGAGCTCTGCGAGCTGCTGACCAGTTGGTTGAGCCAGGAAGGCTTCCAGGTGCGTGCCTGCCATGACGGCTTGAGCGCCCGCAAAGCCTTGGCCGACAGTGCCCCGGCTGCGGTGGTGCTCGACGTGATGCTGCCTGACGGCAGTGGCCTTGAGTTGCTCAAGCAATTGCGCAACGACCACCCGGAACTGCCGGTGCTGATGCTCTCGGCCCGTGGCGAACCGCTGGACCGCATCCTCGGCCTCGAACTGGGCGCCGACGATTACCTGGCCAAGCCCTGCGACCCACGCGAGCTGACCGCCCGCTTGCGTGCCGTATTGCGCCGCAGCCATCCGGCTGCCGTGTCGACCCAGCTGGAATTGGGCGACCTGTGCTTCAGCCCGGTGCGCGGCGTGGTCAGCATCGACGAGCAGGAGTTTGCCCTGACTGTTTCCGAAAGCCGCCTGCTGGAAGCCCTGCTGCGCCAGCCCGGCGAACCGCTGGACAAGCAGGAACTGGCGCAGATCGCCCTGGGCCGCAAGCTGACCCTCTACGATCGCAGCCTGGATATGCACGTCAGCAACCTACGCAAAAAGATCGGCCCACACCCGGACGGCCGGCCACGGATCGTGGCATTGCGTAGCCGGGGCTACTATTACAGCCTCTGAAATCGGGAGCCCCTGGGCTCCTGGTTTTGTCAGCTCCCCCCCCAATCGTCTTTACCCAAGCTTTACCCACACCTGACCGCCGCTGACCTTGATCTCCGTAATCTACTCACATCCGGACTCACCGGAATAGAGACAGGAGAATCACCATGCGCAAGACCCTTATCGCTTTGATGTTCGCCGCTGCCCTGCCCACCGTTGCCATGGCGGCAATGCCTGAAGGCCCAGGCCCGATGGGCGGCCCGGAAGGCCACATGATGGGTGGCCCGGGCCACGGCGGTGAACACGGTCCGCGTGGCAAAGGCGGCCCTTTCAGCCAACTGGACCTGAGCAAGGAACAGCGCCAGCAGATCGGCAAGTTGATGGGCGACCAATGGCACGCTCGCAAAGACCTGACCAAGAAGTACTTGGACAAACTGCCAGCCGCTGACCAGAAAGCCATGCAGGACGAAATCGCCGCCGGCAAGCAGAAAACCCAGGCGGACATCCGTGCGGTCCTCAAGCCTGACCAGCAGAAGAAGTTCGACGAGATCGTGAAGCAGCAGGAACAGCGTCGCGCCGAATGGAAGGAATTCCAGGCCTGGAAAGCGCAACAGCCGCAAAAAGCGCAATAATGCACCCGCATTAACACTCCCAGCCCAGTGGCCCTCGCCACTGGGCTTTTCCTGTTTGAGGGTTTCCTGTGCGTTCATTGTTCTGGCGCATCCTGGCCAGCTTCTGGCTGGCCATCGCCTTGGTTGCCGGGTTGTCGATCCTGCTGGGGCACATGCTCAATCAAGACGCCTGGATTCTCAGCCGTCACCCCGGCCTCAATAACCTGGCCGAAGAGTGGACCCAACTCTACGAAGCCCAGGGCGAGGATGCCGCCCAGGATCTGCTGCAACAGCGCAAGCGCCAGTACCACATCGACGTACAAGTGCTGAATGAAAGCGGCGAGCCGGTGGTGCGCGGCACCTTTCCGCGCCGCGCCGCCGCTTTCGAAGCGCGCCAGAATGACAGCCAGGACGGCCACTTGCCCTGGCGCCGCCTGACCGCCGAGTACACGAGCGAAAAGACCGGCGACACCTACCTGCTGATCTACCGCATCCCCCACCCGGAACTCGACGCCTGGCACCGCAGCAGCCTCTTGTGGCCGTTGAGCGCGTTGGCAATTGCGCTGGTGGTGCTGACCCTGTTCAGCCTGTTCGTGACACTGTCCATCACCCGGCCCCTCAGCCGTTTGCGTGGCGCGGTGCATGACCTTGGCCAGGCCACCTATCAGCAAAACAGCTTGGCGCGCCTGGCCAACCGCCGCGATGAATTCGGCGTGCTGGCTACCGACTTCAACCGCATGGGCGCCCGCCTGCAAAGCCTGATCGGCAGCCAGCGCCAGTTGCTGCGCGACGTGTCCCACGAACTGCGCTCGCCCCTGGCACGTCTGCGTATCGCCCTGGCTTTGGCCGAACGCGCCAGCCCCGAAGAGCGGGAAAAACTCTGGCCGCGCTTGACCCGTGAATGCGACCGACTGGAAGCCTTGATCAGCGAAATCCTGGTACTGGCCCGTGTCGATGCCGACAACGCCAGCGCCGAAGAGGTCGACCTCACTTCCCTGCTCAAGACCCTGCAAAAGGACGCCCAACTCGGCGCGCCGGACCAGCTAGTGCAACTGAACGCCGACACCGACTTGCACCTGAAGGGCTGGCCGACCATGATCGAACGCGCGATGGATAACCTGCTGCGCAATGCCCAGCGCTTCAATCCACCGGGCCAGCCGATTGAACTGCACGCCCAGCGCCAGGGTGATCGGATCCTGATCAGCGTGCGCGACAACGGCCCCGGCGTTGAGGCCGAACACTTGAGCCAGCTCGGCGAACCCTTCTACCGCGCCCCCGGCCAGACCGCACAAGGCCATGGCCTGGGCCTGGCGATTGCGCGTCGCGCCGCCGAACGCCATGGTGGCAGCCTGATCTTGGCCAATCATCCTGACGGCGGTTTTGTTGCCAGTATCGACCTGCCGTTGGAACCTGGGGTTGTCACACCGGCCTGATGATCTTCTATAGTGGCCCTTCTCTTACGGAGGGCCTTTGATGACTGACCTGCTGACTCCCATCCAAGCCGCACTCGCTCTACCACAAACACCACTGACCTTTACCGAAGCCGGCGCCCTGCCCTCGACCTTCGCCGTGACTGAGCTGGCCAGCGCCAGCATCGGCGCTGCCGGCCAGGCGGTGGCGCAACTGATCCAGCAACAGACCGGGCGCCTGCCCAGCGTCAGCGTGGACCGGCGACTTGCGTCGTTCTGGTTTTCTTCTTCGATCCGCCCGGTTGGCTGGCAAGTACCGCCGCTATGGGACCCGGTGGCCGGCGACTATGCCAGCGCCGATGGCTGGATTCGACTGCACACCAATGCGCCCCATCACCGCGCGGCGGCTGAGCGTGTGCTGGGCAAGGTGACCGACCGGGCCGAAATGGCCGTCAAGGTCGCCAAATGGAACGCCGCCGAACTGGAGCAGGCGCTTGTCGATGAAGGGGGTTGCGCCGCGCAGATGCGTGAGTGGCAAGCCTGGCAGGCACATCCCCAAGGGCTGGCAGTGAATGCTGAGGAACTGGTGCAGCGCCAGACCTTTGCAACCACCACCCACAAGCCCTGGCTCGGCGCGGTTGCGCGGCCACTGGCGGGCCTCAAGGTATTGGACCTGACCCGCGTGTTGGCCGGCCCGGTAGCCAGCCGCTTTCTCGCAGGCCTGGGCGCTGACGTGCTGCGCATCGATTCGCCCACCTGGAATGAGCCCGGCGTAGTACCGGAAATGACCCTGGGCAAACGCTGCGCCCGCCTGGATTTGAAAAGCCCGGAAGGCCGGCAGGTTTTCGAAGGCCTGCTCAAGGAAGCCGACATCCTGTTCCACGGCTACCGCGCCGATGCCCTGGAACAGCTGGGTTACACCGCCGATGGACTGCAAACCCTCGCCCCCGGCCTGATCGACGTGAGCCTCAACGCCTATGGTTGGAGCGGCCCGTGGCGCAACCGTCGTGGTTTCGACAGCCTGGTGCAGATGAGCAGCGGAATCGCCGCCGCTGGCATGGCCTGGAAACAGACGGACAAACCGGTGCCCCTGCCGTTGCAGGCGCTGGATCACGCGACCGGGTATTTGATGGCGGCCAGTGCGATCCAGGCATTCAGTGAGCGGGTGAAAACCGGGCGGGGTGGTTCGGCGCGGTTGTCATTGGCGCGTACGGCGAAGTTGCTGGTAGAGGCGGGACAGGTGCCGGAGCAGCCAGCGTTGCGCGCCGAAGAGCCAGCAGATCAAGGCCTGTTGGCGGAGCAGACAGCCTGGGGCCCGGCACATCGATTGTTGCCACCGGTCGCTATCAGCGGCACGCCGTTGCAGTGGGACTTACCGGCTGGGGAATTGGGGTCGCACCGGCCGCAGTGGTGAGCTGACCACCGCTATCGCAGGCAAGCCAGCTCCCACAGGTGACCGCATTCCAATCAGGCAACTCGGTCAAGTGTGGGAGCTGGCTTGCCTGCGAAGAGGCCAGTACAGGCACTATCAATCCGACCTTTGCAACGACGTCCACAAATGCTGCGCCGCATACGCCCTGAGCGGGCGCCAAGCCTCAGCCCGCGCCAACAACTGCCGCGCCGAAACCGGCCCACCTTCCAACGCCACCAGCGCATTGATCAAGCCGATATCCCCCGACGCAAACGCATCCACCTCGCGCATCTGGCGCATGGCGATGTACTGCGCGGTCCAGTCGCCAATGCCCGGCAACGCCACCAACCGCGCCACACCGGCCTTGAGGCTGGCCTGGGGTTCGAACAATCGGGGATCATCCAGCAACGCCTGGGCCACACCCGACAAGGTCCGCCCACGCGCCTTGGGCATGCCCAGGGTCGCCAGGTCCGCCGCCGCCAACACCTCAGCAGCGGGGAACACATGGGTGATACCGACATGCGGCGTTGCCAACGGCTGACCGTATTGCGCCACCAACTTGCCCGCCAGACGAATCGCGGCCACCACGGTGATTTGCTGGCCCAGCACCGCGCGAATCGCCAGCTCCAGACCCTCCCAGGTGCCCGGCACACGCAAGCCCGGGCGCGCTGCGACCAGTTGCGCCATCAATGGGTCCGTCGCCAGTTGCGGGTTGATCAACTGGGGTTGGGCATCCAGATCGAACATCGTGCGCAGACGCCGTTCGATCTCAGGCAACGCCGCCGCTTCTGGAAAATCCACCTTCACGTCTAGCCAATCGCCATCCCCCATTGCCACGCTGATCCAGCCGTGCTGCCCGTCGAGGCTGATACTGCGCCGGTACACCCCCGCCTCGACCGTCTCCATCCCGCCGATCGCCCGCGCCGACAGAAACCCCACCATTGCCGCCCAGTCGTAGGGCGGCTGATACGTCAGTCTCACAACGACAACACCCCGCTGTACAACCCATACGCCGCCAGCCCTGCGCCAGCGATCACGCAGCTGAAAATGCCTTTTTCCATGTGGGTAAACAAGGGTTGGTCCTGCTCACGCTTGGCGAGGGCAAACAGGATCACACCCGGCGCATACAACAGCGCCGACAGCAGCAGGTATTTCAAGCCCCCGGCATAGAGCAGCCACACGGCGTAGCCGAGGGCAATCAGACCCACCAGCAGGTCCTTCATGCGCTGGCCGTGGGCGCCTTCATAGGTTTCGCCGCGCCCGCTCAACAGCACCGCATAGGCGGCCGACCACAGGTAGGGCACCAGAATCATCGAGGATGCCAGGTAGATCAGGGTGGTGTAGGTGCTGTGGGAAAACAGCGTGATCACCAGGAAGACCTGGATCATCACGTTGGTCAGCCACAGCGCATTGACCGGCACCTGGTTGACGTTTTCCTTTTTCAGGAAGGCCGGCATGGTTTTGTCCTGGGCCGTGGCGTAGAGGATTTCCGCGCAGAGCAACGCCCAGGACAGCAAGGCGCCGAGCAGCGAAACCGCCAGGCCGATGCTGATCGCCATCGCGCCCCAAGGGCCGACGATATGTTCCAGCACACCTGCCAGGGACGGGTTCTGCAAGTGCGCGAGTTCCGGCTGGTTCATGATCCCCAGGGACAACACATTCACCAGCACCAGCAGTGCCAGCACGCCCAGAAAACCGATGACCGTGGCGCGGCCCACGTCCGAGCGTTTCTCGGCGCGCGCCGAGTACACGCTGGCGCCTTCGATGCCGATAAACACAAACACGGTGACGAGCATCATGTTGCGCACCTGGTCCACCACGCTGCCGATAGTCGGGTTGCCCGCGCCCCAGATATCACGGGTGAAGATCTCTGCCTTGAATGCCACGCCGGCAATCACGATAAACATCAGCAGCGGCACGATCTTGGCCACGGTGGTGATCTGATTGATAAACGCGGCCTCCTTGATCCCACGCAGCACCAGAAAATGCACGGCCCACAGCAGCAAGGACGCGCAGCCGATGGCCACCGGCGTGTTGCCCTGACCGAATATCGGAAAAAAATAACCGAGGGTGCTGAACAGCAACACGAAGTAACCAACGTTGCCCATCCAGGCGCTGATCCAGTAACCCCAGGCCGACGAGAAGCCCATGTAGTCGCCGAAGCCTGCCTTGGCATAGGCATACACACCCGAGTCCAATTCAGGCTTGCGGTTGGCCAGGGTCTGGAACACGAAGGCCAGGGTCAACATACCCACGGCGGTGATCGCCCAACCGATCAGCACGGCGCCCACCTCGGCGCGTGCGGCCATATTCTGCGGCAACGAGAAAATCCCCCCGCCGATCATCGACCCCACTACCAGGGCGATCAGGGCACTGAGCCGAAGTTTCTGGGCGGGTTGGGACATGAACACTCCTGAATGAATAAAACGCTTTTAGCTGACAACTGTGCACTCAACTAATTAACCCAGCGAGTGTAGCGTTTATTAGAGACCGCGATAAAACACGGCGCTAATAACCCAAGGGCATGTCAGTTTATAGGGTTTAGGCTTATTTAGAATTTAAATACAGCAACTACTTTGTCGTGTATTGGCTACTTATTGTCGCCTGTATGAAAAGTTTGCACATTCGGAAAAACGGACTAGCTTAAAACGTCCACACGTAGCACTAAATGATTAACCAATACCGCAGGGATCGCTCTGGAAAGCCCCTTTGCGCGGAAAACTATTGCCCACGGCTTTGCACCCTAAGTCATTAATTCACAATGGAATGTGCCAATGAAGTGATCTGAGTCAGCTGTTTGATTAGCGCACGGATTTATTCTGTGGTCTCTCTTCTCCTGCATTGGAGTTATGCGATGTCTGAATCTCCCGGAAAACTTCGATTGGGCGCACTGGTTGCACTTGTCGTCGGCTCAATGATTGGCGGCGGGATCTTCTCACTGCCGCAAAATATGGCCGCCAGTGCCGATGTCGGCGCCGTGTTGATTGGTTGGGTGATTACCGCCATCGGCATGCTGACCCTCGCGTTTGTGTTCCAGACCCTCGCCAACCGCAAACCCGACCTCGACGGCGGCGTGTATGCCTACGCCAAGGCCGGCTTCGGCGACTACATGGGCTTCTCTTCAGCCTGGGGCTACTGGATCAGCGCCTGGCTGGGCAACGTGGGGTACTTCGTACTCTTGTTCAGCACCCTCGGTTACTTCTTCCCGATCTTTGGCGAAGGCAATACCCCGGCAGCGGTGATCGGTGCGTCGGTGCTGCTGTGGGCCGTGCATTTCCTGGTGCTGCGCGGCATCAAGGAAGCGGCATTCATCAACCTGGTGACCACCGTCGCCAAGGTCGTGCCACTGGTGCTGTTCGTGTTGATCGCGCTGTTTGCATTCAAGCTGGACATCTTCACCGCTGACATCTGGGGCGTGAAAAACCCGGACCTGGGCAGTGTGATGAACCAGGTGCGCAACATGATGCTGGTCACCGTCTGGGTATTCATCGGCATCGAAGGCGCGAGCATCTTCTCGTCCCGTGCGGAAAAACGCTCCGACGTGGGCAAGGCCACGGTGATCGGTTTTATCACCGTACTGTTGTTCCTGATGCTGGTGAACGTGCTGTCCCTGGGCATCATGACCCAACCGGAACTGGCCAAGCTGCAAAACCCATCGATGGCCGCCGTGTTGGAACACGTGGTGGGCCACTGGGGCGCGGTGCTGATCAGCGTCGGCCTGATCATCTCGCTGTTGGGAGCGCTGCTGTCGTGGGTGCTGCTGTGTGCGGAGATCATGTTCGCCGCCGCCAAGGACCACACCATGCCGGAGTTCCTGCGCAAGGAAAATGCCAACCATGTGCCAGTCAACGCCCTGTGGCTGACCAACGCCATGGTGCAACTGTTCCTGGTGATCACGCTGTTTTCCGCCAGCACTTACCTGTCGCTGATCTACCTCGCCACCTCGATGATCCTGGTGCCTTACCTGTGGTCGGCGGCCTACGCCCTGTTGCTGGCGGTGCGCGGCGAGACCTACGAAAACGCCCTCAAAGAGCGCAAGAAAGACCTGTTCATCGGCGCCATCGCCCTGATCTACGCGATCTGGCTGCTGTATGCCGGCGGCACTAAATACCTGCTGCTCTCCGCCCTGCTCTATGCGCCCGGCGCGATTCTGTTCGCCAAGGCCAAGCGTGAACTGGGCAAACCGATTTTCACCAACGTCGAGAAGCTGATTTTCACCGCAGTGGTCATGGGCGCCCTGGTGGCGGCCTATGGGCTCTACGACGGCTTCCTGACCCTGTAACACCTGAATCTTTTGTTCACTGGAGGATCTGTAATGACCACGGAAAAAGTGAAGTACGGCGTACATTCCGAAGCCGGCAAACTGCGCAAAGTCATGGTGTGCTCCCCAGGCTTGGCCCACCAGCGGCTGACCCCCAACAACTGCGATGAACTGCTGTTCGATGATGTGCTGTGGGTGGCCCAGGCCAAGCGCGACCATTTCGACTTTGTGACCAAGATGCGCGAGCGGGATATTGATGTGCTGGAAATGCACAACCTGCTCACTGACATCGTCGCCATCCCCGAAGCGCTGGACTGGATCCTGGAGCGCAAGATCACCGCCAACACCGTCGGCCTGGGCCTGGTGGATGAAGTCAGCTCCTGGCTGCGCAGCCTGGAGCCGCGCAAAATCAGCGAATTCCTGATTGGTGGCGTGTCGGCCGATGACCTGCCGAGCAGCTTCGGTGGCAAGACCATCGAGATGTTCCGCGACTTCCTCGGGCATTCCAGCTTCATCTTGCCGCCACTGCCCAACACCCAGTTCACCCGTGACACCACCTGCTGGATCTACGGCGGCGTCACGCTGAACCCGATGTACTGGCCGGCACGACGCCAGGAAACCCTGCTGGCCTCGGCCATCTACAAGTTCCACCCGGAGTTCACCAACGCCGACTTCCAGATCTGGTACGGCGACCCGGATCAGGAACACGGCGCTTCCACACTGGAAGGCGGCGACGTGATGCCCATCGGCAACGGCGTAGTCCTGATCGGCATGGGCGAGCGTTCGTCCCACCAGGCGATCGGCCAACTGGCGCGCAACCTGTTCAAGAACAAGGCGGTGGAGAAAGTCATCGTGGCCGGCCTGCCGAAATCCCGCGCGGCGATGCACCTGGACACCGTGTTCAGCTTCTGCGACCGCGACTTGGTCACCATCTTCCCCGAAGTGGTCAACCAAATCGTGCCGTTCACCCTGCGCCCGGATGAAAGCAAGCCACACGGCATCGACATCCAGCGCGAGAAAACCAACTTCCTCGAAACCGTCGCCGCAGCCCTCAACCTCAAGGCGCTGCGCGTCGTCGAAACCGGCGGCAACAGCTTCGCCGCCGAACGCGAGCAGTGGGACGACGGCAACAACGTGGTGGCCGTGGAGCCGGGCGTGGTGATCGGTTACGACCGCAACACCTACACCAACACCCTGCTGCGCAAGGCTGGTGTGGAAGTCATCACCATCAGTGCCGGTGAACTGGGCCGTGGCCGTGGCGGCGGCCACTGCATGACCTGCCCGATCATCCGCGACCCTATCGACTATTAATTTCCAGGCCTTGGCCGTCGCCCATAAGGCGCCGGCCAAGGGGATAACCTAAACAGAAGGAGATCCATCATGGCTTTCAACATGCGCAACCGCAGCCTGCTGTCGCTGATGCACCACACCACCCGCGAGCTGCACTACCTGCTGGACCTGTCCCGCGACCTCAAGCGCGCCAAGTACACCGGCACCGAGCGTCCGCACCTGAAGGGCAAGAACATCGCGCTGATCTTCGAAAAAACCTCGACCCGCACCCGCTGCGCCTTCGAAGTCGCGGCCCATGACCAGGGTGCCCACGTCACCTACATCGACCCGGTGTCGTCGCAGATCGGCCACAAGGAAAGCATGAAAGACACCGCCCGCGTATTGGGCCGGATGTTCGACGCCATCGAATACCGTGGCTTCGAACAGGAAATCGTCGAGGAGCTGGCCAAGTTCGCCGGTGTGCCGGTGTTCAACGGCCTCACTGCTGAATTCCACCCCACCCAAATGATCGCCGACACCCTGACGATGCGCGAGCACAGCGACAAACCGCTGCATGACATCAGTTACGCCTACCTGGGTGACGCACGCTACAACATGGGCAACTCGCTGCTGATGATCGGCGCCAAGCTGGGCATGGACGTGCGCATCGGCGCGCCGAAAGCCCTGTGGCCGCACGAAGATTTCATCAAGCAATGCCAGGCGTTTGCCGAAGAAAGCGGCGCGCGTATCACCATCACCGAAGACCCGAAGGAAGCGGTGAAAGGCGTGGATTTCATCCACACCGATATCTGGGTGTCCATGGGCGAGCCGGTGGAAGCGTGGGACGAGCGCATCGAGCAACTGCTGCCGTACCAAGTCAACGCCAAGATGATGAAAGCCTCGGGTAACCCGCGCGTGAAGTTCATGCACTGCCTGCCGGCGTTCCACAACAGCGAAACCAAGGTGGGCAAGGACATCGCCGCGCGTTATCCAAACCTGGCCAATGGCGTGGAAGTGACCGAGGACGTGTTCGAGTCGCCGGCCAACATCGCGTTTGAGCAGGCGGAGAACCGCATGCATACCATCAAGGCGATTCTGGTGTCGGCACTCGCAGATATCTAACCCATCAAGCTGGCAATGCGATCCAATGTGGGAGCCGGGCTTGCCCGCGATAGCGGTATACCTGATACACCGCCATCGCAGGCAAGCCAGCTCCCACATTGACCGCGTTCCTTCAGCCGAGCTTTTAGAAGGACATATGCTATGCGCATCGTCGTAGCCCTGGGCGGCAACGCCCTGCTCCGCCGTGGTGAACCCATGACGGCGGACAACCAACGCGCCAATATCCGCATCGCCACCGAACAGATCGCCAAGATTCATGCCGGCAACGAGCTGGTGATCGCCCACGGCAATGGCCCGCAAGTCGGCCTGCTGTCGTTGCAGGCGGCGGCCTACACCCAGGTGTCGCCGTACCCGCTGGACGTGCTCGGCGCCGAGACCGAAGGCATGATCGGCTACATCATCGAACAGGAACTGGGCAACCTGCTGGACTTCGAAGTGCCGTTCGCCACCCTGCTCACCCAAGTCGAAGTGGACGCCAAGGACCCGGCCTTCCAGAACCCGACCAAGCCCATCGGCCCGGTGTACTCCAAAGCCGAAGCGGAAAAACTCGCCGCCGAAAAAGGCTGGGCCATTGCCCCGGATGGCGACAAGTACCGCCGCGTGGTCGCCAGCCCACGGCCCAAACGCATCTTTGAAATTCGCCCGATCACGTGGCTGCTGGACAAAGGCAGTATCGTGATTTGTGCCGGCGGCGGCGGCATTCCGACGATGTACGGCGAGGACGGCAAGCTGCGCGGCATTGAAGCGGTGATCGACAAAGACCTGTGTTCGTCGCTGCTGGCCAGCCAACTGGAAGCCGATTTGCTGGTGATCGCCACTGACGTCAACGCCGCTTTTATCGATTTCGGCAAACCCACCCAGAAAGCCATCGGCCAGGCCCACCCCGACGACATGGAAAAACTCGGCTTCGCCGCCGGTTCCATGGGCCCCAAGGTACAAGCCGCCTGCGAGTTCGCCCGCCAGACTAGCAAAACCGCCGTCATCGGTTCACTCTCGGACATCGAAGCCATCGTCCAGGGCAGCGCCGGTACGCGCATCAGCACGGCAACACCTGGCATCACCTATCTGTGAAGTAGAGGAGAGACGCCTATGGCCACCTTTGAACCGGGTCACTTGCACGTTGAACGTCACGCGCTGAACAAGGATGACTACAGCTACAACCTGTGCATCGACTACGAAGTCAGCCAGGATCCCAAGGAAGGCAAGGGGATGCTGTTCAAGCTGCATGGCTCGGTGCAGGGCAAGGACCTGAAGGAGGAGTTTTTCCTGCCCAAGGACCGGGCGTTCGACTTTGCGCGGCATGCGATGAACATCGCGCAGAAATACGGCATGCCGAAGATTGCCGTGTTGAACGGCTCGATGCACAAGCAGTACGACCAGATGTTCGAGGATGTACGGCATCAACTGGATGTGAAGGCAGGCGATCCGGTCAAGCCCGAACACCTCGAATAACCCGATTTCCCAGGCACCAACAATCAAATGTGGGAGCGGGCTTGCTCGCGAATGCAGTGTGTCAGTCAGCAATTTTTTCACTGACCCACCGTATTCGCGAGCAAGCCCGCTCCCACATTTTTGATCTCCATCACCTGTCAGGCATACTGGCCACCCTCAGTACGCCAGAACCAACAACCGTCCCATGCGTATCCACGTCAGCTTCATCGACCGCGTCGGCATCACCCAGGAAGTCCTGGCCCTGCTCGGTGGGCGCAATCTCAACCTGGATGCGGTGGAGATGGTGCCGCCCAATGTCTACATCGACGCACCGACCCTCAGCGCCGAGGTGCTTGAAGAACTGCGCGACGCCCTTTTCAGCGTGCACGGCGTACAGGCCGTCACCGTGGTGGACATCCTCCCTGGCCAACGCCGCCACCTGCAACTCGACGCCCTGTTGGCCGCCATGACCGACCCGGTACTGGCGCTGGACAGCGCGGGCAAGATCCTGCTGGCCAACCCGGCGCTCATCGCCCTGTATGGGCGTGAGCCAGCCGGCGAAAGCATCAGCGAGCTGTTCAATGACCCGGCGCTGCTGGACACCCTGCTGGAACACGGCTTTCGCTTGCCGCTGCGCGAGATCAGCGTCAACGGTCAGACCCTGCTGTTGGACGCCACGCCGATCACCGACGCCGGCGCCCTGCTCACCCTCTATCAGCCCAATCGCATCGGCGAACAACTGTCGGCGCTGCACCATGACCATGCCGAAGGGTTTGACGCGCTGCTCGGTGAATCCCCGGTCATCCGCACGCTAAAGGCCCGCGCGCAGCGGGTGGCGGCGTTGGATGCACCGTTGTTGATCCAGGGCGAAACCGGCACCGGCAAAGAGCTGGTGGCGCGTGCCTGCCATGCGATCAGCGCGCGCCACAGTGCACCCTTCCTGGCGTTGAACTGCGCGGCGCTGCCGGAAAACCTCGCGGAAAGCGAGTTGTTCGGTTATGCACCGGGCGCCTTTACCGGCGCACAACGCGGTGGCAAGCCGGGGCTGATGGAGCTGGCCAACCAAGGCACGGTGTTTCTGGATGAGATCGGTGAGATGTCGCCGTACTTGCAGGCCAAGCTGCTGCGGTTTCTCAACGACGGCAGCTTCCGGCGCGTGGGCGGGGACCGTGAAGTGAAGGTCAATGTGCGCATCCTCAGCGCCACCCACCGCGACCTGGAAAAAATGGTCAGCGAGGGCACCTTCCGCGAGGACCTGTTCTACCGCCTCAACGTGCTGAACGTCGAAGTACCGCCGTTGCGCGCACGCGGCCAGGACATCCTGTTGCTGGCCCGCTACTTCATGCAGCAGGCCTGCGCGCAGATCCAGCGCCCGGTGTGCCGCCTGGCGCCTGGTACTTACCCGGCACTGCTGGGCAACCGCTGGCCGGGTAACGTGCGCCAATTGCAGAACGTGATCTTCCGCGCCGCAGCCATCTGCGAAAGCAGCCTGGTGGACATTGGCGACCTGGACATCGCCGGCACGTCAGTGGCGCGCCAGAGCGACGGTGAAATCGACAGCCTGGAGCAGGCGGTGGAAGACTTCGAGCGCAACCTGCTGGAAACGCTTTACACCAGCTACCCCTCGACCCGCCAACTGGCCAGCCGGTTGCAGACCTCGCACACGGCCATCGCCCATCGCCTGCGCAAATACGGCATTCCAAATAAGCCCTGAAGCCGAGCGCCGATCAAAATGTGGGAGCTGGCTTGCCTGCGATAGCGGTGGGCCAGGCACACCGCTATCGCAGGAATTGCAATTCGAGCTTTAAGTTTTGGTCCAGGAACGACATCCAGTGTACTGAAAGCGCTACAGTGGAACGATTTCGCTACAACCTTGTTTTTTGCGCGCCATGCAAGGCTTTGATCCACATAGGCTTTTTTTCAGGCGCCCGAGTGTAGCGAAATCGCTACAGCCAACCGGCATATCGTCATAACCGTTTTATTTAACTCGTTGATTTATAACGACTTAACAACGTTGGCCGCGATATTGCTAAGCAACTCCTCATTATTCCAATCCCGTCCACCAGACGAATCTGGCCCTGAGGAGTTTCCATGAGCGAGTTGCGTTTCACTGAAGATCACGAATGGCTGCGCGCCGAAGCCGACGGCAGCGTCACCGTGGGTATCACCGCTTTCGCGCAGAACGCGCTGGGTGATGTGGTTTTCGTGCAACTGCCGGAGTTGCAGGCCTATGACAAGGGTGCCGAGGCGTCCACCGTTGAGTCGGTCAAAGCGGCCAGCGGCGTCTACATGCCTCTGGACGGTGAAGTCCTTGAAGTGAACGACAAATTGGATGGCAGCCCGGAGCTGGTCAACGAAGACCCGATGGGCGAAGGTTGGTTCTTCCGCTTTAAACCGGCCGATGCCGGTGCGGTCGCTAAACTGTTGGATCAGGACGCGTATGACCGCCTGATCAAAGCCAACGCTGAAGCCTGAGGAGCGCGCCATGTCTATCAACATCAGCACCGCCAACGAATTCATCGCCCGCCACATCGGCCCGCGCCAGGAAGATGAGCAGCAGATGCTCGCCAGCCTGGGCTTCGACTCCCTAGAAGCCCTGAGCGCCAGCGTGATCCCGGAAAGCATCAAGGGCACCAGCGTGCTCGGCCTGGAAGACGGCCTGAGCGAAGCCGACGCACTGGCCAAGATCAAGGCCATCGCCGGCAAGAACCAGCTGTTCAAGACTTACATCGGCCAGGGCTACTACAACTGCCACACGCCGTCGCCGATCCTGCGCAACCTGCTGGAAAACCCGGCCTGGTACACCGCCTACACCCCGTATCAACCCGAGATTTCCCAAGGCCGCCTGGAAGCGCTGCTGAACTTCCAGACCCTGATCAGCGACCTCACCGGCCTGCCGATCGCCAACGCATCCTTGCTCGACGAAGCCACCGCCGCCGCCGAAGCCATGACCTTCTGCAAGCGCCTGAGCAAGAACAAGGGCAGCAATGCCTTCTTCGCCTCGATCCACAGCCACCCGCAAACCCTCGACGTGCTGCGTACCCGTGCCGAGCCCTTGGGCATCGACGTGGTGGTGGGCGATGAACGTGAACTGACCGACGTCAGCCCGTTCTTCGGCGCCCTGCTGCAGTACCCGGCCAGCAATGGTGACGTGTTCGACTACCGCGCACTGACCGAGCGCTTCCACGCCGCCAATGCCTTGGTGGCCGTGGCCGCCGACCTGCTCGCCCTGACCCTGCTGACCCCACCGGGCGAGTTCGGCGCCGACGTGGCCATCGGCAGCGCGCAACGTTTCGGCGTACCGCTGGGCTTTGGTGGCCCGCACGCGGCGTATTTCTCCACCAAGGATGCGTTCAAACGCGACATGCCGGGCCGTCTGGTCGGTGTGTCCGTGGACCGTTTCGGCAAGCCGGCCCTGCGCCTGGCCATGCAGACCCGCGAGCAACATATCCGCCGCGAGAAAGCCACGTCGAACATCTGCACCGCCCAGGTGCTGCTGGCGAACATCGCCAGCATGTACGCCGTGTACCATGGCCCTAAAGGCCTGACCCAGATTGCCCAGCGTGTGCACCAGCTGACCGCGATTCTGGCCAAGGGCCTGACCGCCCTGGGCTTGAAGGTCGAGCAGGAAAACTTCTTCGACACCATCACCCTCAACACCGGCGCCAACACTGCCGCGCTGCACGACAAGGCGCGCGCCCAGCGCATCAACCTGCGTGTGGTGGATGGTGAGCGTCTTGGTGTGTCGGTGGACGAAACCACCACCCAGGCCGATATCGAAACCCTGTGGGCAATCTTCGCCGACGGTAAGGCCCTGCCGGACTTCGCCGCCAAAGTAGACAGCACCCTGCCGGCCGCGCTGCTGCGCCAGTCGCCAGTCCTCAGCCATCCGGTGTTCAACCGTTATCACTCCGAAACCGAGCTGATGCGCTACCTGCGCAAACTGGCCGACAAGGACTTGGCGCTGGACCGCACCATGATCCCGCTGGGCTCGTGCACCATGAAGCTCAACGCTGCCAGCGAAATGATCCCGGTGACTTGGGCCGAGTTTGGCGCCCTGCACCCGTTCGCCCCGGCTGAGCAAAGCGCTGGCTACCTGGAGCTGACCTCCGACTTGGAGGCCATGCTCTGCGCCGCCACCGGTTATGACGCGATTTCCCTGCAGCCGAACGCCGGTTCCCAGGGCGAGTACGCGGGCCTGCTGGCCATCCGCGCCTATCACCAGAGCCGTGGCGATGAGCGCCGCGACATCTGCCTGATCCCCTCGTCGGCCCACGGCACCAACCCGGCCACCGCCAACATGGCGGGCATGCGCGTTGTCGTGACTGCGTGCGATGCACGCGGTAACGTGGACATCGAAGACCTGCGCGCCAAGGCCATCGAGCACCGTGACCATCTCGCCGCGCTGATGATCACCTACCCGTCCACCCACGGCGTGTTCGAAGAAGGTATCCGCGAAATCTGCGGCATCATTCACGACAACGGCGGCCAGGTGTACATCGATGGCGCCAACATGAACGCCATGGTCGGCCTGTGCGCACCAGGCAAGTTCGGCGGCGACGTGTCCCACCTGAACTTGCACAAGACCTTCTGCATCCCTCACGGCGGTGGTGGCCCGGGCGTTGGCCCGATTGGCGTCAAATCGCACCTCACGCCGTTCCTGCCCGGCCACGCGGCCATGGCGCGCAAGGAAGGCGCGGTGTGTGCGGCGCCGTTCGGCAGCGCGAGCATCCTGCCGATCACTTGGATGTACATCAGCATGATGGGCGGTGCGGGCCTCAAGCGCGCTTCGCAACTGGCGATCCTGAATGCCAACTACATCTCCCGTCGCCTCGAAGAGCACTACCCAGTGCTCTACACCGGCAGCAACGGGCTGGTGGCGCACGAATGCATCCTCGACCTGCGCCCACTCAAAGACAGCAGCGGCATCAGCGTAGACGACGTGGCCAAGCGCCTGATCGACTTCGGCTTCCATGCGCCAACCATGTCGTTCCCGGTGGCCGGCACCTTGATGATCGAGCCGACCGAAAGCGAATCCAAGGAAGAACTGGACCGCTTCTGCAACGCGATGATTGCCATCCGCGAAGAAATCCGCGCGGTGGAAAACGGCACCTTGGACAAGGACGACAACCCGCTGAAAAACGCGCCGCATACCGCCGCTGAACTGGTGAGCGAGTGGACCCATCCCTACACCCGCGAGCAAGCGGTGTATCCGGTGCCATCGTTGATCGAAGGCAAGTACTGGCCGCCGGTGGGGCGTGTGGATAACGTGTTTGGCGATCGCAACCTGGTGTGTGCGTGCCCATCGATCGAGAGCTACGCGTAACCTGAGGATGTACTCGGTGTAAATGTGGGAGCGGGCTTGCTCGCGAATGCGGGGATCAGTCACCAGGTGTATCAACTGAGAAACCGCTTTCGCGAGCAAGCCCGCTCCCACATTTGACCGAGTACACCTGATAAATAATAAGAAACCGGAGAACAACCATGTCTTTAAGCGTGTTCGACCTGTTCAAGATTGGCATCGGCCCCTCCAGCTCCCACACCGTCGGCCCGATGCGCGCCGCCGCTCGGTTCGTCGAGGGCCTCAAGCGTGACAACCTGCTGAGCGCTACCGCCGGCATCAAGGTGGAACTCTACGGATCGCTGGGCGCCACCGGCAAAGGCCACGGCAGTGACAAGGCTGTGTTGCTGGGCCTGGAAGGCGAACACCCGGACACCGTGAATACCGAAACCGTGGCCACCCGCCTGGCGCAGATGCGCAAGGACGGCCACTTGAATTTACTCGGCGAACACAGCATTGCGTTCAACGAGAAAGAACACCTGGCGATGATTCGCAAACCCCTCGCCTACCATCCCAATGGCATGATTTTCCGTGCCTTCGACGCCGCCAATATCCAGATCCGCAGCCGCGAGTACTATTCGGTCGGTGGTGGATTTGTGGTGGATGAAGACGCCGCCGGCGCCGACCGGATTGTCGAGGATGCCACACCGCTGACCTTCCCCTTCAAGCATGCCAAAGACCTCCTCGGCCATTGCACCACCTACGGGCTGTCCATCAGCCAGGTGATGCTGACCAACGAGAGCGCCTGGCGCCCGGAGGCGGAAACCCGCGCCGGGCTGCTGAAGATCTGGCAAGTGATGCAGGACTGTGTGGACGCGGGCTGTCGCAACGAAGGGATTCTGCCCGGCGGCTTGAAGGTCAAGCGTCGCGCCGCGGCCCTGCATCGCCAATTGTGCAAACACCCGGAGTCGGCGCTGCGCGACCCACTGTCGGTACTCGACTGGGTCAACCTTTACGCCCTGGCCGTCAACGAAGAAAACGCCAACGGCGGCCGCGTGGTTACGGCGCCCACCAACGGAGCGGCGGGCATCGTGCCGGCGGTGCTGCATTACTACATGCGCTTTATCCCCGGCGCGAACGAAGACGGTGTGGTGCGCTTTCTGCTCACCGCCGCTGCCATCGGGATTTTGTACAAGGAAAACGCGTCGATCTCCGGCGCGGAAGTTGGCTGCCAGGGTGAAGTCGGCGTGGCTTGCTCCATGGCAGCCGGTGCGTTGTGCGAAGTCTTGGGCGGCAGCGTTTCCCAGGTGGAAAACGCCGCCGAAATCGGCATGGAGCACAACCTCGGCCTGACCTGCGACCCGATTGGCGGGCTGGTGCAGGTGCCCTGTATCGAGCGCAATGCGATGGGCTCGGTCAAGGCGATCAATGCGGTGCGCATGGCCTTGCGCGGTGATGGGCAGCACTTTGTGTCCCTCGACAAGGTCATCCGCACCATGCGCCAGACCGGCGCCGACATGAAAAGCAAATACAAGGAAACCGCCCGTGGCGGTTTGGCGGTCAACATTATCGAGTGCTGACGCCCCAAGGCGCGCCAGCACGTTTTTCAGGAGCTGAATATGTCCACCGAAACCCTGTTGAAAACTCCATTGCACGCCCTGCACATCGAGCTGGGCGCACGCATGGTGCCCTTCGCCGGCTACGACATGCCGGTGCAATACCCGTTGGGCGTGATGAAGGAACACCTGCACACCCGTGATCAGGCCGGGCTGTTCGACGTGTCCCACATGGGCCAGATCCGCCTCACCGGGGCCAATGCTGCTAAAGCCTTGGAAACCCTGGTGCCGGTCGACATCATCGACCTGCCGGTGGGCATGCAGCGCTACGCGATGTTCACCAATGACCAGGGCGGTATTCTCGATGACCTGATGGTGGCGAACCTGGGTAACGACGAACTGTTCCTGGTGGTCAACGCCGCTTGCAAGGACCAGGACCTGGCACACCTGCGCCAGCATATCGGTGACCAGTGCACCATTGAGCCGCTGTTCGAAGAACGCGCACTCCTGGCCCTGCAAGGTCCGGCGGCGGTGAAGGTACTGGCGCGCCTGGCACCGGAAGTCACCAAGATGACCTTCATGCAGTTCGCCACGCTGCGTCTGCTGGGCGTGGACTGTTATGTCAGCCGTTCGGGCTACACCGGCGAAGACGGCTTCGAGATCTCCGTGCCTGCCGCCAATGCCGAAAGCCTCGCGCGCAGCCTGCTGGCCGAGACCGAAGTACAGGCCATCGGCCTGGGTGCCCGCGACTCGCTGCGCCTGGAAGCTGGCCTGTGCCTGTACGGCCACGACATGAACGCCGACACCACGCCAATCGAAGCCAGCCTGCTGTGGGCGATCTCCAAGGCCCGCCGTGCCGACGGTACGCGTGCCGGTGGCTTCCCGGGTGCGGACAACATCTTCACCCAGCAGCAAACCGGTGTGAGCCGCAAACGAGTAGGTTTGTTGCCACAAGAGCGCACGCCCGTACGTGAAGGCGCGGAAATCGTCGACGCAGACGGCACCGTGATCGGCAGCGTGTGCAGCGGTGGCTTCGGTCCGACCCTGGGCGGTCCGCTGGCCATGGGTTACCTGGACAGCGCATTCATCGCGCTGGATACCGAAGTGTCTGCGTTGGTACGTGGGAAAAAGGTGCCACTTCGTGTAAGTAAAATGCCATTTGTGCCGCAACGTTACTACCGTGGCTGATTGACTGTTTCTATAAGTAACGCGATTGCGTTAACGCGCACTAATTTGTAACGCAATCGCCATAAAACAGTGCACTCCCGATAGTCTTTCTTATAGGGACCAAGCTATAACAAGTGATCAACTCTATCGAATAAGTGGGATCCACTACATCCACCCAAGTGCCATAAGCCCTAGCAAAACCTGGGCTTTTGGCAGGGCTTGTTTTTTCTCTATTAGTTGGCGTAGAGTTTATCCACTGTGTTTGCATGGGTCGCTTGGAACCTGGACCTGGGCAGTAGCTGAAGTAGTTGCGCTACAACCCGTTCGACGTCTCTTACTTTCCTGCAACCCAGCCCAGTACTCTTTCATGCGAAAGGGGCTGTCATTAATTTTTAGCGTCAAAGGAAAGAAGAAAATGTCTGATCGTCAGAGCGGTACCGTCAAGTGGTTTAACGACGAAAAAGGGTTTGGTTTTATCACTCCAGAAAGCGGTCCGGATCTGTTCGTGCATTTCCGCGCTATTCAGGGCAACGGCTTCAAGAGCCTGAAAGAAGGCCAAAAGGTCACTTTCAAAGCCGTGCAAGGCCAGAAAGGCATGCAGGCTGACGAAGTACAAGCAGAAGGCTGATCCTTGCTGCGACAAAAAGCCCCTGATGGTGACATCAGGGGCTTTTTTATATGCGTATGCTCGTAAAATGGCTTTTTTAATCAGAGAGCCCTGCCATGTCAAAACCCCTGCTGAGCCCCCAAGGCGAGTTCCCCGCCGTTGGCCTGGGCCGTCGTCTGGCAGCGATGTTCTATGACTTCCTGTTGTGCACTGCCCTGCTGATCGTCACGGCGTTTATCTACAAGCTGATCTGGATCGCGTTTGTCGGCGAGGCGAAGATGCGCACCCTCACCGAATCCGGCGCGCTGGACGGCGACCCGTTGTTGTCGACGATTCTATTGTTTGTGCTGTTCGGCTTCTTTGCCAAGTTCTGGACCCATTCCGGGCAGACCCTGGGCATGCAGGTGTGGGGCGTGCGCGTACAGAACGCTGACGGCTCGCGCATCAGCCTGTGGCAGGCGCTGTTGCGCTTTGTGGTGTCGATTGCGTCGTGGTTGTGCGTGGGGCTGGGGTTTATCTGGTCGCTGGTGGATAAGCGCAAACGCAGCTGGCATGACATCTATTCCGACAGCCAGCTGGTTCGTATCCCCAAACAGAAAAAGTAACCGGCTCCTGCAAGGTTATGCGTTGCCGGCCAGCTTGAGGCGGGCGGCCTGGGTGAAATCCAACATGCGCTTGAGCGGGCGCACTGCCTGCGGAATCACTGACGGCTCGACGAAGATCTCGTTGCTGCCCTCACGCAGGCACTGCAGCGTGCGCTCCAGCGTGTTCATCGCCATCCACGGGCAATGCGCGCAACTGCGGCACGCCGCGCCGTTGCCAGCGGTAGGCGCCTCGACAAAGACCTTATCCGGACACAGCTGCTGCATCTTGTAGAAAATGCCGCGGTCAGTGGCGACGATGAAGGTTTTGTTCGGCAGGCGCTGAGCGGCAGCAATCAATTGACTGGTCGAACCTACGGCATCCGCCAATTCGATCACCGCCGTCGGCGACTCAGGGTGCACCAAAATCGCTGCATCCGGGTACAACGCCTTCATGTCTTCAAGCTGCTTGGACTTGAACTCTTCGTGGACGATGCAGGCACCGTCCCACAGCAGCATGTCGGCACCGGTCTGACGCTGGATATAGGTGCCCAGGTGCTTGTCCGGCCCCCAGATAATCGTCTCGCCGTTGTCCATCAGGCTTTCGACGATTTCCAATGCACAGCTGGAAGTCACCACCCAATCCGCCCGGGCTTTGACCGCCGCCGAGGTGTTGGCGTACACCACCACGGTGCGCTCGGGATGCTGGTCGCAGAACGCCGAGAATTCCTCCACCGGGCAACCCAGGTCCAGGGAACACGTGGCTTCCAGGGTGGGCATGAGGATGCGTTTTTCCGGGGTGAGGATCTTGGCGGTTTCGCCCATGAAACGCACGCCGGCGACCAGTACGGTCTTGGCCGGGTGGGCGGCGCCGAAGCGGGCCATTTCCAGGGAGTCGGAGACGCAGCCACCGGTTTCTTCGGCCAGGGCCTGGATCACCGGGTCACAGTAGAAGTGGGCAACCAGCACCGCGTCTTGAGCCTTGAGCTCGGCGGCGATGGCAGTACGCAGGTTCGCCTCTTCTGCGGCGCTGAGGGCCTTGGGCTGCTTGGCGTCGAGATGGGCTTGAACCAGAAGGCGTTCGGAAATTTGCGTCATGTTCGCAAGACCTGCAGGCGCAGTTGCGCGAAAGTCGAGTGTACCACCGGCTCTGGAGCCCTTCGGGCGCCGCCGGACGAAGTGATTGTGTTCATCAAGCACGGGTTAAAGTGAAGCTGCGCAAGGCTACAGAATATCCAAGGCTTTCAAAAGCCTAATCTGGCATTCGCCGGTGCGTCTGTCGGGCAAAAAAAAGGCGCCTCCATCACTGGAGGCGCCTTTTTTACAGCCGTATCAGCGTGCCAGTGCGGACGGATCTTCCTGCAACATTACCGAAGCATGCAGGCTGGCCAGGGCTTCCTTAACAGTGGACTCCTCCAGCGCATCCTTGGACTTCTTGCTTTCCTTGGCGGCGTATTCGAGCAGCACCAGGTAGTCGCGCTTGACCGACGCCTCTTTCGGCACCGTGGTGTCTTCCACCAACTTGCCCATCACATACTGCTGCGTGCGGGTGTTCTGGCTGGCACTTTGATCGAGGGTTGCCCTGGCTAGCAGGCCGTCCTTGTAGGAGAGCTTGGCCGAGCTGCTGGCCCTGTCCTGCACTTGTATGTAGCGATAGTTCTGCGACTCTGCGTTGCCGTCCAGGGCAGGCGCTTTGCCGCCCTTGAGCCCTTTATGGAAACTCGCGGACAGGCTCGACTGCTGGTCCTGGCTGACACTGCGATCCAAGGTGCTGGTGCCGCCGACGCGGGTCTTTTGCGAAACCTCATAGGCGAAACTGTCCACCTCAGACGGACGCATCGGGTTCGGCGATTCGCTGGCCTGTTTGATGGATGCCTTGAAGTCCGCCAAGCCGGTCAGCAAGCCCTGATCGGTTGAGTTGCGCGTCAACGCTTCGGGCAGAGTAACGCCCTGTGGATAATGGCTATTCATGGCGCTGAAGGCGTCTTTGAACATCGCCATCAGCTCTGGCTTGGCACTGCCGCGCTCCTGTGCCCGGTCGAATTGGGCGAGATAGCTTTGCAGGGCCTTGGCCTGTTGCTTGGCGTTGCCGAGGATCGCGGCGTTTTTCAGGTCGACGGCCAGGTTCAACTCGCCGAGCGGCCCCCCCATGCGGGTGGTGCGGCTTTGGCTGTCGGCATGGAACGCCAGGCTCAGGTCCTGGCCGTCCAGGGATTTGAGCTTGGCATTGAGGTCCACCGACGCCAGCAACTTGGTATCAAACTGCGTCAGTTGGCTCAGGTCGAGCTTCGGCGGCGTTGCCGTCAATCCATCCACGGCGGACTGGAAGGCGCTGCCCAGTTTGCCGACGGCCTTGAGCTCCTCATCGCTCAAGGTGCCACCGTCTACCGTGGCCTGCACACCCAGGCCATCGGTCTGGCTCGAGAGGCTGAAGGTGACGGTCTTGCCGCTGGCCGTCTTGATGCTGAGGCTGACCAGGTTGTCGGCCTTAGTGTGCAGCAGACCCTGATCAACTTTGATTTCACCTGCGTTCGCCGCGCGGTCGGCACTCGCGAACATCACCGACTGGGAAACCCCTGCCCCGCCCTTGGCGAACTGCGCAATCAGGCCAGCACCCAAGCCACTGAAGCGGTTGGCCGTCGACTGCGAATTGAAGTTGGCGTTGAGCGATTTGCTGAGCGCGTCCTGGCTGTCACTTTCCCAGGCGCGCACGGTCTCTTGACCCGGTAATTGCCCGCGACGGGAATAGGTGTCGGAAAGCGTATCGGAGACGACGTTGCCCAGGCTGACGACTGAAGAGGGCCTCTTCAGGCTGACTTCAATGTTGTGCGTCTGGGTTGCAGGCGGCGTTTCTGTCGGACGGGCGATAAGCGTATTGCCGGTATTAATAGGCGAAAGCGTGGTCATGACGATCCCTGTCTTGAGCTGGACAATGCTCAATTTAACCAAGACTTCGATCGATTGACAGCACATAGATAGCAAAGAGCCACGCCAAAAAGCTGGCTCCTTGCGATTTTGCGAACATCAGAAGCGGTAAGTCACCGACCCGCCGAAGCCATTGGCGCTGTTCTCGTACTTGGCATCGTAGGTCAGGCCCACCTGGGAAAGGTTCTGATGGACCTTGATCGGCTCTTCCTTGAGGTAGGAATACGCCACATCGAAGGTCAGGTTGTCGACAGGCGTCCACCCGGCGCCCAGGCTGAAAACAGTGCGGTCACCCGTAGGAATCCGCACGGAACGGTCGGTGTTATTGGTCGGCGTCTGGTCCACCGAGAAGCCGGTCCGTAGCACCAGTTGTTTGTTGACCCGATACGCCGCGCCGATGGCGTGGGACCAGGTGTCATGCCAGTGCTGTTGCTCGGTGATCGAGCCAAGGCCACCAAATTGAGCAGTGAGATCGGACACGCCATCGTTGTTGATCGTGATCTTCTTCAACTGGCTCCAACGGGTGTAGGTGCTGCCGAGGTAGAGGGTCCAGTCGTCATTCAGTTGATGGGTAACCGAGAAATCCACCGAGGATGGCGTGGTGACGTTCAAACTGGCGTCATAGTGCTGGGGCCCACCGTCGAAGGCATCGGAAATCACCCCGGAGACGTGGGTCTTGCCGGTGAGGTGGTAGACCACCTGCGAGTGGTAGGTCACGCCGATACGCGTACTTTCGAGGGGTTGCACCAGGATACCGGCGTTGAACCCGGTGGCGTTGTCATCACCTTTGACTTTCACGCTTTCGCCAGCGCCGCCACCCAGTGGCACATTGGAATCCAGCTCGCCGCTGATGCGGTTGAAGGTCGGGCCAAAGCCTACCGAAATCTTGTCGTTGAATGCGTAGCTGACGGTGGGCTGCACGGTGATGACCGACACCTTGCTCTTGTTGCCGAAGCCATTGCCTTGGAAGCTGTGCTCATAGTCGGTCACCAGGCCGAACGGCGCATAGATACCTAAACCGAACGCCCAGTGCTCATCGATAGGCGTGACCAGATACCCCATCGGCACGGCAATGCCGGGCACCATATCGCCCTTGTTGGTGCCTGGGTTGTCGGCACCGAACTGTGAGGAACTGGCGTCCTTGATGTTGGTTTTGGCATCAAGGTAAGTCGCACCGAGGCTGACTTCATTCTGCTTCAGGCGAGACATACCGGCGGGGTTGCCGAACACGGTACTGGCGTCTTCGGCCGATGAGGAACGACCGGCATAACCCGTGCCCATTGAACTGATACTTTGTTCATTGAGCGCGAAACCACCGGCGAACAGCTGGGTTGAGGCAAGGGAAACGGCGAGCGCCAAGGCGCCTTTAAGAGTTTTGTTATTCATTATTAGGACTCGAATTGTGGGGCAGCGACGAGGAAGCTACCAACGTTCGAGCGAGGGGTTTATGAAGAGTTTTTCATGCGGGTGATTGTCGGACAATCCTAGGGAATTCAAAGACTTTAGCTGTTTTTTCATTCCCAATAATGACCTTGAAGCCCGATCATGACCCAGTGGTTTTGAACAGAGCCTGACAATGGCCCGGATACAAAAAACCCCAGGCACTTTGTATGCCTGGGGCTTTCTCTGTATTCCAACAGGCAAAAAAAAACCCGGAAATCCTCACTTGCGTGGGCCTTCCGGATTTTCTAAACCGCCAAAAATGGTGGGTCGTGTGGGATTCGAACCTACGACCAATTGGTTAAAAGCCAACTGCTCTACCAACTGAGCTAACGACCCGCTGTGTGGTGGCGCGTATAATACTGATTTCTAAGGATTATTCAACACCTTATTTGAAATAAATCAGAAATAACGCGTTGGGTCAGTAATTCCGGCCGCTTGGAAGCCTTCTGCACGCAGTCGGCAGCTGTCGCATTTCCCACAAGCACGACCGTCATCGTCTGCCTGATAGCAGGAAACAGTCAGCGAATAATCGACACCAAGTCCTACGCCCGCCTTCACGATATCGGCCTTGCTCAGGTTTTGCAGCGGCGCCAGGATACGGAAGCCCTGCCCTTCTACACCGGCCTTGGTCGCCAGGTTGGCCATGCGCTCGAACGACTCGACGAACTCTGGGCGGCAGTCCGGGTAACCGGAGTAATCCACTGCATTGACGCCGATGAAGATGTCGCGAGCGTTGAGCACTTCTGCCCAGCCTAGGGCCAGGGACAGGAACACGGTGTTGCGTGCCGGCACGTAGGTCACCGGGATGCCTTCGCTGGGCGCTTCCGGCACATCGATGCTGCTGTCGGTCAGCGCCGAGCCGCCGATGCCGTTGAGGTTCAGGCCGATCACCTTGTGCTCGACCACGCCCATCTCACGGGCGACACGCGCGGCGGCGTTCAGCTCGGCGCGGTGACGCTGGCCGTAGTCGAAGCTCATGGTGTAGCAGCTGTAGCCTTGCGCCTGGGCCATGGCCACCACGGTGGCCGAGTCGAGGCCGCCGGACAGCAGGATTACCGCGCGTTTTTGATCCATGGTGTGTTCAGTCATATCAGCGTCCTGGCTCGTCGTTCCAAAGGTATTTATGCAGCTGCAATTGCAGGCGCACCGGGAGATTGTCCGCAACCACCCAATCAGCGAGGTCGCGTGCGTTCAGGTCATGGTGGCTTGGCGAAAACAGTACTTCGCCTGCGCGGCGGTCCAGCCCGTATTGAATCAGCTTGGAGTTCGCCCAGTCGTAGTCGTCGCGGGAGCAGATCACGAACTTGACTTGATCGTTGGCCGTCAGCAGCTCGATGTTCTCGTAGCGGTTACGGTGCGCTTCCTTGGAGTCGGGGGTCTTGAGGTCGACCACGCGGCTGACACGGGGGTCGACCGCAGAGATGTCCAAGGCGCCACTGGTCTCCAGGGAGACCTCGTAGCCGGCATCACACAGCTGCTTGAGCAACGGGATGGCATTGGGCTGGGCCAACGGCTCGCCGCCGGTCACACAGACGTAGCGCGGCTTGTAGCCGGCGACCTGCTCCAGGATGTCATCGAGGGTGCGCACCGTGCCGCCACTGAAGGCGTAGGCGCTGTCGCAGTATTGGCAACGCAAGGGGCAACCGGTCAGGCGCACGAATACTGTGGGCAGGCCAGCCGTTCGCGTTTCACCCTGCAACGAGTAAAAGACTTCGGTAATACGTAATGTGTCTTGCATAGTCGCCACGGGCGTAACAGCTAAACAGGCTGTCCGCCTCCGTCAGGCACTTTGAGGGACCCCGCCAACGCGTAGACCCCAAAAAGCGTGTTTCATAAAAGGGCGTGGATTCTAACGAAAAAACCCGCGCCAGGCGCGGGTTTCTTCTGAACGGGCTGCATCGCTTACAAGCGTTGCAGATCCCGTTGGGCCAACTGGGCAGCGGAAGTCCCCGGATATTGGGCCACAACCTGCTGCAGAATGCCTTTGACCTTGTCGGTATGACCCAGGCGGCGTTCTACGTCAGCGAGTTTGTACAGCGAATCCGGCACCTTGGCGTGCTTGGGGTACAGCTGGCTGACCTTGGCAAATGCCTGGCCCGCGCCCTGTAGATCACCCTTGGCCAAGTTGACTTCACCCAACCAGTATTGGGCGTTGCCCGCGTACTGGCTGTTCGGGTATTTACGCAGGAAAGCGGTAAATGCCTGGCTGGCCTTATCGAAATCCTTGGCTTTGATCAGGTCGAAGGCTGCATCGTAATACAGCTTTTCCTTAGCCGGATCACCCGGTTCGCTGCTCGCGGCAGGGGCTTGGCTGGCAGCCGCCCCTGCTGCTGCACCACCGGCAGCAGCGCTTGGCGCGCCACCGGCAGAAGAATTATCAGGAGTTGCGGCAGGTTGAACGCCGGCTCCAATGCGTCGATCAAGATCCTGGTAACGCTCCAGGCCTTCTTGCTTCAGCTGGTTCACTTGGTTCTGCAGTACTTCAATGGTGCCTTGTTGCTGCGCCAGTTGATCCTGCATACGTTGCAGCTGGTTGAACAGTTCGCCCTGTGCCGAGGGAGCGGACGTAGCCGCTCCCCCCGCATAGGCGCCGTTCGTGCCATAACCTGCTGGCGGATAACTGCTCCCGCTATTGTTATAGCCAGAGTTGCTATCTTCCACAGGAACCGCAGCCCACACCGCAAGCGGTGCGAGGCTGAGAGCCAATACAGTTAGAGCACGACGGCACGTTCGCATGACGAATTACTTACGCAGTTCGACGCGACGGTTTTGAGCCCAGGACTGCTCGTCGTGGCCAGTAGCAACTGGACGCTCTTTACCGTAGGAAACCAGTTCCAGTTGGCCTGGAGCAACACCTTGCAGTACCAGGTAGCGCTGAACGGCTTTCGCACGACGCTCGCCCAGTGCCATGTTGTACTCACGAGTACCACGTTCGTCAGTGTTACCTTCCAGTACAACGCGAGCGCCGTTAGCTTTCAGGTCCTTCGCGTGAACGTCCAGAGCGCGCATGGCTTCTGGTTTCAGGTCCGAACTGTCGTATTCGAAGTAGAAAGTGGTGATAGCGCGCAGAGCAGCTTCTTCGCTCAGGGAGCCGTCAACCGCACCAGTGTTAGCGCCGTAACCAGCGTTTGGATCAACAGCTGCGCCTTCACCGGCATTGTCGCCGCCTTTAGACGAGCAACCAACGGCTACGGACAGAGCCAGAGCCAGAGCAGCAAACTTACCAAACTTCAGCATTTCCATCGTGAAACTCCTAATGAACCCCAGTGTGTTAAGTACTTCTTTTTGTAGCGCCGCGTCAGTTCAGGTAAGGGGACCAGGATGGTTCTCTGACTTCGCCTTGTGCGGTAGGAAGTGGGAGCCTTACGCGTCCATTTATGGACACGAGCATCAAGACTCCCCGGCCCTGCTGGCGGGTGGCGTAGATTACCATGGTGCCGTTGGGCGCAACAGTGGCTGACTCATCAAGGTTGGTATCTGTGAGGATTTTTACGGTTCCGCGCTGCAAATCCTGGGCCGCAACCCGGAAATTAGTGAAACCATCCTGACGGTGAATCATCACCAACGTCTTTTCATCGGCCGAAAGCTTAGGGTTGGCGTTGTAGTTACCGATAAAAGTAACACGCTCTGCCCCACCACCATTCACGTTCGCCTTGTAGACCTGTGGCTTGCCGCCTCGGTCAGAGGTGAAGTAGATGGTCGAACCATCCTTGCCCCAGAACGGTTCGGTGTTGATGCCCGGGCCGCTGGTTACGCGGGAAATCTGGCGCGAAGCCATGTTCATCACGTAGATATCCGGGTTGCCATCCTTGGACAGCACGAACGCCAGGCGCGAACCATCCGGCGACCAGGCCGGTGCACCGTTGAGGCCTTCGAAGTTGGTGATCTGCTCACGACGGCCAGTATCAATGTGCTGGACGAAGATACGCGGACGCTTCTGCTCGAAGGACACGTAGGCAATACGCTTGCCGTCCGGCGCGAAGCGCGGCGACAGGATTGGCTCACGAGATTGGAGCAAGGTCACAGCCCGTGCACCGTCGTAGTCCGAGCGCTGCAAAGTGTAACGAGTGTTGTCTACAGAGAAACGTTCAGCCGTTACGTACAGCAGACGCGTCGAGAAAGCACCCTTGATACCGGTGAGCTTTTCAAACGACTGGTCCGAGATGTAGTGGGCCATGTCGCGAATCTGCTCGGCAGTGCCCGACACGCTGCCGGTCAAGACCTGCTGTTCGGTCGCCACGTTGAACAAGGTGTAGGTGATTTGCAGACGACCACCGGCCGGCGTGATATTGCCGACCATCAGGTACTGCGCACCCACCGCTTTCCAGTCGCGGAACACGACTTCGCTGGCCTGGTTTGGCTGGCTGATCATGTTGCCTTTTGGAATCGGTGCGTAGTAGCCGGAGTTGCGCAGGTCGTCACTGACGATCTGGGCCATGTCGTCCGGCAGCACGCTGCCGCCCTGCCAACCGAACGGTACTACCGCGATCGGGGTGGCCCGGTCGCTACCGCTGGTGACCAGGATGTTCTTTTCATCCGCCGCCGCTATCCCTGCCATACAGCAAATAACGACAAGCATTCCTCGAAGAAGGTTTCTCACAAGGCTAGATCCTCAGGTGTGAATGTCATCTTGAATGAACGATAGGGAGCGAAGTCGCTTGGTTTCATTCCCTGCATCTCGGTCAACCGGCCAATATTCTTGACCGCGGCAACCGCCGAACTGTCGAACGAACCGTCACCACTGGACTTGGACACGCTGACCGAAGTCACCGTACCGTCCGGCAACATGCCGATCTGCAGCACTACTGTCATGCCTTTACGTGCCGAAGGTGGACGTGTCCATCCTTCTGCTGCCCGCGCCCGAATCAGGTCGTCGAAACTGCCCGCGACTTCATCACCACGTTCATCGGCCAAGGCTTGCTGACGCTGCGGCGTGTCGGAGAGCAAGTCTGCCAAGGCCTGGGCCTTTTTCTCTTCGGCGGATTTGCGCGCTGCTTCCTGGGCCTTTTTCTTCTGGGCGTCGGCGGCAGCTTTCTTCTTCGCGTCGTCGGCGACTTTTTTCTTCGCCTCGTCTGCTTCAGCTTTTTTCTTGGCGTCTTCGGCGGCTTTCTTCTTCGCGTCTTCGACTATTTTCTTCTTGGCTTCTTCAGCGGCCTTTTTCTTGGCCTCTTCTTCAGCAGCTTTCTTGGCTTCTTCTTCAGATTTCTTCTTGGCTATATCAGCCAATTGTTTCTCTTCAGCCTTTTTAGCTTCGGCAGCTTTCTCGGACTTCTTGGCTTCATCAGCCTTTTTCGCCTCGTCAGCTTTCTTGGCTTCGTCAGCCTTTTTCGATTCCTCGGCCTTTTGAGCCGCCTCTTCTTTCTTTTGTTCCGCAGCAGCCTTCACCGCTTCCTGCTCGACCTTCTTCTGTTCCATCTGTTCGACTTCAGTCTGGCGCGCAGCCGACTTCTGGGCCTCACCCGCAATCTTCTGATTGGTCTGGGTGGTGGCCTGACTTTTCGATTTCAGCTGATACAGGGTCGCCTGCACGATCGGCTTGGCTGGCGGCAGGTCCGGGGTCATGGCAAAGCTGACGAACAGCATGCCAAACACCAGGACGTGCAGGGCAATTGCCCAGACGCTAGGCCAGAAGAAGCTTTCCGAGGCGGACGGCTCTCGCTGTTGCTGCATCAGGGCGCCTCGGTAATCAGGCCAACGTTACCCACGCCGGCCTTCTGCAGTCCGCCCATGGCGCCCATGACAGAGCCATAGTCGACCACTTTGTCACCACGAATGAAGACCTGGGTGTGCTTGCCACCTTCATTGCCGGAGCGGATGATTTTGGTCACCGCGTCGGTCATCTGCGGCAAGGTCATGGCCTTGTCCTGCTGTTTCTGGGTATCGACTTCGCTGCCAAGGTTCCAGTAATAGGTCTTGTCAGCCTTGATCGAAATGGTCAGGACCTGGGTGTTGTTGTCTTGCGGCAAGGCTTCGCTGGAAACCTTGGGCAGATCAACCTTCACGCCCTGATTGAGCATCGGCGCGGTCACCATGAAGATAACCAGCAGCACCAGCATCACGTCGATGTAAGGCACTACGTTCATCTCGGCGACCGGCTTGCGCTTTTTGCGAGCTCGAGCGATTAAAGCCATTGGGAATTACCTGCTTATTCTTCGCTGGTGTGCACTTTACGGTGCAGGATCGCCTGGAATTCATCGGCGAAGGTGTAGTAACGGCCGATCAACGTTTCGCTGGTGGCGGCAAAACGGTTGTAGGCAATTACTGCGGGGATAGCAGCAAACAGGCCGATCGCGGTGGCGATCAGGGCTTCGGCAATACCTGGAGCCACGGTGGCCAGGGTCGCTTGCTGGGCCTGGGCCAGGCCACGGAAGGAGTTCATGATCCCCCACACGGTACCGAACAGGCCGATATACGGGCTTACGGAGCCAACGGTGGCGAGGAACGGCAAGCTTTGCTCAAGCTTCTCTTCTTCACGGGAAATAGCGACGCGCATGGCACGGGCCACGCCTTCCATCACAGCTTCCGGGTCAACACCTGGCTGCTGGCGCAGGCGTGAGAATTCCTTGAAGCCGGCGCGGAAGATCTGCTCGACGCCCGAATCCGGGTCCGGGTTGCTGCCCGCCTGACGGTAAAGCTTGGACAGGTCGATACCCGACCAGAAGCGCTCTTCAAAGCTCTCCAGGGCACGTCGACCGGCACGCAACAGATTGCTGCGCTGAAAAATCATGACCCAAGAGGTAACCGATGCGGCTACCAGGGTCAGCATGACCAGTTGAACCACAACACTGGCATTGCTGACCAGGCTCCACATGGAGGAATGGTCGACGACGGTAGGTTCCACGCTAAATCTCCTGCTTTGATTGTTTACCCGCGCCGCTTACGTCGGCAAAGGCCGCACGTAGAGCTTCGGGAATGGCCCGGGGTTTCAAACTATTGGTGCGCACACAGGCCACCAGGAACTGCCCCTCACAGAGCAGCGTTGCATCCGTTGCCCGCCTGACCTGCTGCTTGAAACGCAGGCTGACACGGTTCAATTCGATTACTTCAGCGCTGACCAACAGTTCGTCGTCCAGCCGCGCCGGCGCGTGATAGCGCGCCTCGCTGGAATGCACGACGAATAACAGGTCCTCCCCTGCCAGCTGGGATTGGGCAAAGCCCAGCTCCCGTAGCCGCTCGGTTCGAGCCCGCTCCATGAACTTGAGGTAGTTGACGTAATACACGATGCCGCCCGCATCGGTGTCCTCGTAATAAACGCGACAGCGATGTGCGAACGACTGATCCCCGTTTTGCGCGCGCATACTCTAGTGCTTACTCCTCAGGTTGCCAATCCGGCTGGGCAACTGTTTTTTAATCCATCGAAACATTTCGAGTGACTGGATGACGTCACCAGCCACTAGGACAGCACAAACCTCGGATAAATCGTCTGGCGTTAAGCTTTTAATCGTCCACTGCATCGAGGAATTCGTCTACTACAGGCATCTCGCCCAATCGTGACGGAATGTTTAACCCGAAGTGCAGATAGGCGTGGCGCGTGACGACTCGCCCCCTCGGAGTACGCATGATGTAACCCTGCTGGATCAGATATGGCTCCAGCACATCCTCGATGGTATGGCGTTCTTCACTGATGGCCGCGGCCAGGCTGTCGACGCCTACCGGCCCGCCGTCGAACTTCTCGATCATGGTCAAGAGTAGACGCCGATCCTGGTGATCGAAGCCATGCTCATCCACATCCAGCAGGTTCAACGCCAGATCGGCCACCGCCTTGGTGATATGCCCCTTGGCCCGCACCTCGGCAAAGTCCCGCACACGGCGCAGCAGACGGTTGGCGATCCGAGGCGTACCACGGGCCCGGCGGGCGATTTCAAACGCGCCTTCCGGGTCCAGCGGCAAACCGAGAATGCTCGCCGAACGACTGACGATGGTCGCCAGGTCCGCCGTGCTATAGAACTCTAGACGTTGAACAATGCCGAAACGGTCTCGCAACGGGTTGGTCAACATACCGGCGCGGGTGGTGGCCCCCACCAGGGTGAAAGGCGGAAGATCGAGCTTGATCGAACGGGCCGCCGGGCCTTCGCCAATCATGATGTCGAGCTGGAAGTCCTCCATCGCCGGGTACAGCACTTCCTCGACGATCGGCGAGAGCCGGTGGATCTCGTCGATAAACAGCACGTCATGGGGCTCGAGGTTGGTCAGCAACGCCGCCAGATCCCCCGGACGCTCCAGCACCGGGCCGGAGGTGGACTTGATCGATACACCCATTTCTTGGGCGATGATGTTGGCCAGGGTGGTCTTGCCCAACCCAGGCGGCCCGAAGATCAGCGTGTGGTCCAGGGACTCACTGCGCCCGCGCGCAGCCTGGATGAACAACTCCATCTGCTCACGCACAGTGGGCTGACCGATGTATTCGGCCAGGCTCAGGGGGCGGATGGCGCGGTCCTGGACCTCTTCACGGTCGCGCGGGCCAGTGGCTGCAATCAGACGATCAGCTTCAATCACTTAAATCATTCCCTTCAGGGCGCGGCGGATCATGTCTTCACTGCTCAGGTTCTTGTCCTTGATGGCCGACACGGCCTTGCTGGCTTCCTGTGGCTTGTAGCCCAGGGAAATCAGCGCGCTGACGGCATCGCTTTCGGCGCTGGCAACCTGGCCCGCCGGCATATCCGGCTGATTCGGCACCAGGGCGAACATACTCGGTACCACTTCCCAGGCTTTGAAGCGGTCCTTGAGTTCCACCAGCAGGCGCTCGGCAGTCTTCTTGCCGACACCCGGCACCTTGGTCAGCGCGGACGTGTCCTGGGCCGAAACGGCTCGCACCAGCTCATCCACTTCCAGGCTCGACATCAACGCCAAGGCCAGTTTCGGGCCCACGCCGTTGAGGCGGATCAGCTCGCGGAAGAAGTCACGGTCGCGCTTGCCGATGAAACCATAGAGTAGTTGCGCGTCTTCGCGCACCACCAAGTGGGTGTGCAGGGTAATCGGCTCACCGACCGACGGTAGGCGATACAGGGTGGTCATGGGCACTTCCAGCTCATACCCCAGCCCGTTTACATCCAGAATCAGGTGCGGCGGCTGTTTCTCAGCCAGGGTGCCGCGCAAGCGTCCAATCACGGTTCAGATCCTTAAAGCTTGGGGTCAGCGCATGGCCTGACCGGAAATTACGATTGCGCTGATGCTATCAGAGACGCAGCCGCCCGCCACGACTGCGTGCCGTACCCAGCCCATGAGGCAGCAAGCTGGAACGGGTGTGCGCATGGCAAATGGCAATGGCCAGGGCGTCGGAGGCGTCGATCTGCGGTTTTGAAGTGAGCTTGAGCATGTGCATGACCATCATCTGCACCTGCTCTTTATTCGCCGCACCGGTGCCGACCACGGCCTGCTTGACCTGGGTCGCCGTGTACTCGGCGATCTCCATGCCCTCCTCCGCCCCGGCAACGATGGCAGCGCCACGGGCCTGGCCAAGCTTTAACGCGGAGTCGGCATTTTTTGCCATGAACACCTTTTCGATGCCCATGGTGACCGGTCCGTAGGTCTGGATCACCTCACGCACGCCGCGATAGACGATCTGCAGGCGCTCGGCCAACTCGCCCGCGCCGGTGCGGATGCAGCCCGAAGCGACGTAGACACAGCCGCGCGGGGTCTGTTGCACCACGCCAAAACCGGTGATGCGCGAACCGGGGTCGATACCTAGGATTAAAGTCATAACGCCTGCGGGTTGGGTAAACACATTTTTTGATACCGGGGAGGCCCATTGTGGGAGGGGGCTTGCCCCCGATGACAGTGTGTCAGTTATCTCTCAATCGACTGAACCACCGCTATCGGGGGCAAGCCCCCTCCCACATTTAAAACTACATTGCCCTTCAGCCTAGCTGTTCGGCTACAGACTCAGGGATGTCGGCATTCGAATACACGTTCTGCACATCATCCAGGTCTTCCAGCATATCCAGCATCTTCAGCACTTTCTGCGCGCCATCCAGGTCCAGCTCGGCACTGGTGGTCGGCAGCATCACGATTTCCGCGTCGGTGCCTTTGAAACCCGCGGCTTCAAGGGCATTGCGCACGGCATAGAAGCTGGCGAACGAGGTGAACACGTCGATGGAACCGTCTTCATTGGTCACCACGTCGTCGGCATCTGCCTCCATCGCCGCTTCCATCAGCGCGTCTTCATCCGTGCCGGGGGCGAAGGTGATCTGCCCCTTGCGCTCGAACAGGTAAGCCACCGAACCGTCGGTGCCAAGGTTGCCACCGCACTTGCTGAACGCGTGGCGCACGGCTGCCGCGGTACGGTTGCGGTTGTCAGTCATGCACTCGACCATCACCGCCACGCCGCCCGGGCCGTAGCCTTCGTAGCTCAGTTCGACCATATCGTCGGTATCGGCAGCACCGGCGCCACGGGCCACGGCGCGGTCGATGATGTCGCGGCTCATGTTGGCGCCAAGCGCCTTGTCCAACGCCAGGCGCAGACGCGGGTTGGAGCCGGGGTCACCACCGCCCTGGCGGGCGGCGACGGTCAGCTCGCGGATCCACTTGGTGAAGATCTTGCCTTTCTTGGCATCCTGACGCTCTTTGCGGTGCTTGATGTTCGCCCACTTGGAATGGCCAGCCATAACACAACTCCGAAATTCTATAGAAACCTTGATCAACCCCGCCCCAGGCGAGGAATAGTCCTTTAACGCAAAGGCGCATCCGAAGATGCGCCTTTTTAGACTGCGTAAACCTCAGTGCGCTTTCACGCAGCAGCCTTACTCAGCCTTAGGCGTCTCACGCAGGCGGATGTGCAACTCGCGCAGTGCCTTGGCATCCACCACACCCGGAGCCTGGGTCATGACGTCCGCAGCGCTCTGGGTTTTCGGGAAGGCGATCACTTCACGGATCGACTGGGCGCCGGTCATCAGCATCACCAGGCGGTCCAGACCGAACGCCAGGCCACCGTGCGGCGGCGCGCCGTATTTCAGGGCGTCGAGCAGGAAGCCGAACTTCTCTTCCTGTTCCGCTTCGTTGATGCCCAACAGGCGGAAGACCGCTTGTTGCATCTCCTTGCGGTGGATACGGATCGAACCGCCACCCAGCTCAGTACCGTTGAGCACCATGTCGTAGGCGCGGGACAGCGCGCCCGCAGGGTTGGCTTCCAGCTCGGCCGGGGAGCACTTCGGCGCGGTGAACGGGTGGTGCAAGGCGCTGAAGCTGCCGTCGTCGTTCTCTTCGAACATCGGGAAGTCAACGACCCACATCGGGGCCCATTCGCAGGTCAGCAGGTTCAGGTCGTGACCCAGCTTGATGCGCAGTGCGCCCAGGGCCTCGCTGACGATCTTGGCCTTGTCGGCGCCGAAGAACACGATATCGCCGTCGACTGCACCGACGCGGTCGAGGATCGCGTTCAGGTTGTCCAGCGGGATGTTTTTGACGATCGGCGATTGCAGGCCGTCAACGCCATTGGCGCGCTCGTTGACCTTGATGTACGCCAGGCCCTTGGCACCGTAGATGCCGACGAACTTGGTGTAGTCGTCGATCTGCTTGCGCGGCATGCTCGCGCCGCCAGGCACGCGCAGGGCGGCGATGCGGCACTTAGGGTCATTGGCCGGGCCGCTGAACACCTTGAAGTCGACTGCTTTGAGTTGGTCGGCCACGTCCACCAGTTCCAGCGGGTTACGCAGGTCTGGCTTGTCGGAACCGTAACGGCGCATGGCTTCTTCGAAGGTCATGTGCGGGAAATCGCCGAACTCCAGGTCCAGCACTTCCTTGAACAGATTACGGATCATCTGCTCGGTCAGGCCCATGATCTCTTTCTCATCGAGGAAGCTGGTCTCGATATCGATCTGGGTGAATTCCGGCTGGCGATCAGCGCGCAGGTCTTCGTCACGGAAGCACTTGGCGATCTGGTAGTAACGGTCGAAGCCGGCCACCATCAGCAACTGCTTGAACAGCTGCGGCGATTGCGGCAGGGCGAAGAACGAACCTGCATGGGTACGGCTCGGTACCAGGTAGTCACGCGCACCTTCCGGGGTGGCCCGGGTCAGGATCGGGGTCTCGACGTCCAGGAAGCCGTTTTCGTCGAGGAAGCGGCGGATGCTGGTGGTCATGCGCGAACGCAGGCGCAGCTTCTCGGCCATTTCCGGACGACGCAGGTCCAGGAAGCGATAACGCAGGCGGGTTTCTTCGCCGACGTCGGAGTATTCGTTGAGCGGGAACGGCGGGGTTTCCGATTCGTTCAGCACTTCCAGTTCATAGCCCAGCACTTCAATGCCGCCGGAGGCCATGTTCTTGTTCACGGCACCGGCCGGACGCAGGCGTACCTTGCCGGTGATCTTCACGACGTATTCGCTGCGCACGCGATCGGCGGCGGCGAAGCTCTCGGCGCGATCCGGATCGAACACCACCTGGGCCAGACCATCACGATCACGGATATCGAGGAAGATCACCCCGCCGTGGTCGCGGCGACGGTGAACCCATCCGCAAAGGGTGATTTCCTGACCTTCCAGGGTCTCGTTCAGTTGGCCGCAATAATGGCTGCGCATCATGGTAGTGGTTTCACTTCTCGTAATTCGAAATTCGGTGGAGGCTTGCCTCGTCACCGTACATTAAAGCAGGGGACGGATAATGCAGGAGCCTGCGCGTAGAGTTCAACTCAGTCTGCTTTGTCGCCGCCCGCCAGGTTCTTCTTCGAGCCGGTCTTGAAGTCGGTCTCGTACCAGCCGCTGCCGCTCAGGCGGAAGCCTGGCATGGACAACATTTTCTTGAGCTGCGGCGCTTGGCAGGCCGGGCAATCGACCAGCGGCGCGGCGCTGATCTTCTGAATGGCTTCCAACTGATGACCACAGGAAGCACATTGATAGTCGTACATGGGCATGGCGATGTCTCGGCGATCAGAACGTTACTGCGCCACGCCTGCTCCGGAACAACCCGGCACGCGCAGCAAAGCGCGGGATTATATCTGGTAAATCGAGGTAGCGCAGCCGGCTTTCTGCCCATGGGCCTTGCCCGCCTTAAAGGAGGACATGACCCCGAAGCCCGGTAGCTAAGAAGGTTGAACACGCTCTTTCAAGGCGTGAACCACACACACCACCCTGACCAACCCACTGAAGTTCTTCACGCCGCCATGGCGCAAGTGCACTTCCCGATCCACATAGGACAGCAACGCACTGACCGAACAGGCATTGATCCTGGCGATTTCCGTGAGGATATTCCAATAGATCTGCTCCAGCCGCAGGCACGTGGAAAACCCGTTGAGCCTCACTGACCGGGACAATGGCTTGGCCAGTCCCATGTCGAACCCTTTAACAAAGGGGTCGACCTTTATTTTATGAAAACCACCGGTTTCCATGACTCCATTACCCACTCCGCGTGACATACACCTGACACTCCATTGCCAAACAGCCGCCCATGGGGTGTCCCATTGGGCAATCACCCTATAAAACAGCAGGCAGAGTGCGGCAGCCAGAAGACGCGGAGTTGATCGGCGTAGGACAACGCCAGGAAATGCGTGGAAACAAGCAAGCGGCGCCAGGAAGGCGCCGCTCAGGCCAGTTGTTTACTGATTTTCGAGCAGGGAACGCAGCATCCACGCGGTCTTTTCGTGAACCTGCATGCGCTGGGTCAACAGGTCGGCCGTCGGCTCATCGCTGACCTTGTCGAGCAGCGGGAAGATACCGCGCGCGGTGCGAGTGACCGCCTCCTGGCCTTCTACCAATTGCTTGATCATGTTTTCAGCACTCGGCACCCCTTCTTCTTCCTTGATGGAAGAAAGACGGGCGTAGATGGAGTAGGCACCCGGTGCCGGGAAGCCCAGGGCACGGATACGCTCGGCAATGGAGTCCACGGCCAGCGCCAGCTCGTTGTACTGCTCTTCGAACATCAGGTGCAACGTGCGGAACATCGGGCCCGTGACGTTCCAATGGAAGTTGTGGGTCTTCAGGTACAGTACATAGGTATCCGAAAGCAGTCGCGAAAGCCCGTCGACGATGGATTTACGATCTTCTTCACTGATACCGATATCGATTGCCATGTTTATCCCCTTCAATTGACAAGCATTCATTGATCCGGTGCAGGACCACTCTAGCAAGTGTGCCGGTGATGCGCAGCCCGGCGCGGCAATTCGTCCCGCCTTGGCCTGCCAGAACGACACGGCCCAAGCCTTCAGTCCATGTGGGAAACATCCCAGCAGGCTGTTGGAAAAGCCCGCACGTGTCTAGGACAAGCGTTTGACGCAGAAATGCCGTCACCCTTGCAATACCCCGAAATGCTTGATTTGAGTAGGCACAGCCTTTGCTGTTAAATAGGCAGCGTGTCGACGCCGTTATTTTCTGCGGCAGCGGCATAGGCTGATACCCCGCGCACGTGCCCAACGCCTCCCATTGTTCAGAAGCGAACCGTGCCAGTCAGCTCTTCCTTGTGATCCGTCTTAACGTGAGTTAATCAAAATGTTGAAAATCGTCCACCTGCTAACGGGCGTTGCAGCTTTGCTGCTGTCCTTTATCCCGAGCCTGCAGCCTGAAAGCCTGCCGTATCTGGAACAAAACGACGCTCTGTACCTGGCCTTGTTCGGCCTTCTTAACCTGACGCTGGCACCGGTGATCCCTTACTGGAACAAAGGCACGCGTCATCAACTGCAAAATCTGGTCAGCGCGCTGTTAGTACTGACTGTCGTCGTACAAACCCTCACCCTCCTGGCCCCCATGCCTGAAGTCGGCGGCCACCCGGCCATCCTGCTCAGCCTGGTGATTGCTGTGGCCGCCATTGTTCTTCACCTGGCCATCAGCTTCTACCGTTCGTCCCCTGCGGCCTCGTCGCAAACCTACGACATGACCAATCGGGATACCGGTACCGTCAAGTGGTTCAACACATCCAAAGGCTTCGGCTTTATTTCCCGTGATTCGGGCGACGATATCTTCGTCCACTTCCGGGCCATTCGCGGCGAAGGCCATCGCGTCCTGGTGGAAGGCCAGCGTGTGGAATTCTCCGTCATGAATCGCGACAAAGGCCTGCAGGCCGAAGACGTGATCG